>NZ_JBIAQF010000002.1:0-187652 GCF_042888885.1 Streptomyces sp. NPDC002742 | reverse complement strand
CCGACGGCCCCCGCCGCCCCCGCACCCCCCCGCCCCCGGCCGGCCCGCGGGGCCCCCCCCCCGGCGCGGGGGGGGGCCCCCCCCGGGTGGGGGGGGGGGGGGCGGCGCCCGGGCGGGCCCCCCCGCGACGGGCATCCTCGACGTACAGGAAGAGGCCGTACGGGGCCGAAACACTCCCCGGGCGCCTGAAGGAGTTCCGGCCAGTTGCGTGACCTGGGGAGTGCGCGCCCAAAAGCCCCCCTCTGTCCCTGTGAAGCTCACGCGTCGACGCGGCCCCGCTGACGGTGGAGCGTCGACCTGCGAGGGAGGAGAACGACGCATGAACACAGCCGACACAGGCTTCCTGCCGCCCCGGCCGGATGCCCGGCAGCCGTCGGAGGAGGATCCGTGGGCCAGGGCGGCCCCCCTCGTCCGGGCCGCCCAGACCGGTGACGCCCTGGCTCTCAACGATCTCCTGGACCTGCTGACGCCGTACGTCAGCAGGTTGTGCCGTCCGATCGCGCTGGCCGACAGCCCCGACGCGGTGCAGGAGTCGCTCATCGCGGTCTTCCAGGGGCTGCCCAAGCTGCGGGAGCCCCGCGCCCTGTACGCGTGGGTCCGCACGATCACCGTGCGCGAGGCCGTGCGGGTGGCGCGGCGCGCGGAGCACGAGACCCCGGTGGGCGAGCTCGCGGACCTGCCCTCGGTACACAGCCCGGAACTCGCCGCCGATGTGCGCGACGTACTGCGCCGGCTGTCCACCGAACACCGCGCCGTCCTGGTCCTGCGCGAGCTGGAGGGACTCGACGAACGGTCGGCCGGCCGGCTCCTGAACATCTCCTGCGGCACGGTGAAGTCACGGCTGCACCGTGCCCGTCACAGCTTCCGAAAGGCGTGGGCGCGATGAGCGTTGACTGGCCGACCACCGAACTCGACCCTGTGCGCCGCCTGCGCGTCATGGCCGCGGGCCTGAACGCGGTCATGTACGCGGACGCCCACCTCGACAGGCCCTTCGCGGACGTCTGGGCGGTGGCGAGCGACCTGGAGGGCGAGCTGCCGCACCTGGTGCCGACGCTGCGCGCCTTCCACCTGTCGCCCGCCTCCGGGCCCCGCCGACACGCCTGGGCCTACGGACCTCTCGGGCACCGCGCCCGGTTCGAGGTCATGCTGCAGCCGGGATGGTGCCTCATGCAGAGCGGATGCGTCATCGGGGGGATGGCGGCCGTCCCGGAGGGTTCCGGGACACGGTTCGCGGTCCTCGGCGCGCTCCGGCACAGCGGGCCCTCCTCCGCCCTGAGAACGCTGCGCCCGCTCGGCAGCAGCCGCGGCCGGCGCATGATAGCCCGCGCCAGACTCCGGGCCGAGGCACGCTTCGCGCCCCGGCCGGCCGACGGTCCGTGACCGGGGGCCGTCCCGCCGGCGGACCGCTCACCCGGCCCACGTCCGCCCCGGCCGCTCGCGGCACCCGACGCGATGCCGGTCCCTGCCGGCCGGGGGGACCGGCAGCGCGTCGGACCGGGGCGCAGCCGGGTCAAGGGCAAGTCACCACCTGCGCCGCATAGCTGAGCCCGGCACCGAAGCCCATCAGGAGGACCGGGTCGCCCGACCGGATCTGGCCGAGGTCGATGAGCCGGGTCAGGGCGAGCGGGACGGAGGCCGCCGAGGTGTTGCCGGTCTCCACGATGTCGCGGGCGATCGCGGCGTTCGTCGCGCCGAGGCCGGCCGCGAGGCGCTCTATCATCCGCAGGTTGGCCTGGTGGGAGACGAAGCCCTTGAGACTGTCCGGGGACAGCCCGGCGCGAGCGCAGGCCGCGGCGGCGACCTGCGCCAGCTCCGTGGTGACCCAGCGGTAGACGGCCCGACCGTTCATCGTCACGCTGCCGCGCCGGTCCGGAATGGCGACCAGGCCCGCCCTCTCCCCGTCGCCGCCCCACACCACCGGGTGGATCCCCGTGTACTCGGCGGAGACGACGACCGCGGCACCCGCCCCGTCCGCGAACACCGTCGCGGTGTCCACGTCCGCGGGGTCCACCCAGTCGGTCATCCGCTCGGCGCCGACGACCAGAGCGCACCGACTGGTACCCGAGCGGATCAGGCCGTCGGCGATCCCGAGTCCGTAGCAGAAGCCCGCGCAGGCGGCGTTGACGTCGAAGGCCGCGACCGTGGGGATGCCCAGCAGGGCGGCCACGGACGCCGCGCCGTTCGGCATGGGGGAGGGCATGGAACAGGTGGCGAGGACGAGGAGGTCGACGTCCGCCGGGCCCAGTCCCGCGGTGGAGAGAGCCTTCGCGGCGGCCGTGGCACCCATACCCGTCAGGGAGTCGTCCGGGCCCGCGAAGCGCCGCTCGCGGATACCGACCCGCCGTTCTATCCACTCGGCGGAAACGCCGAGCGGATCCCCCAATTCCGAATTTCCCACGATGCGTTCGGGCCGGACCCCGGCCACGGCCGCGATGCGGGAGCCGGCTCCGGCATCAACGGTGATCGGTACGGAGGGATAGGACGACATAAGGTCACCTCGGTGAATCTGCGGCGGCGGGCAACTGGGCGGCTGCGTGCAATTGCACGTTTCCTGGAATCCGAATGCAGGCAGCACTGGGCAGAGCGGCGGAAGCTCAAGCTTCCATCAAATTTCCGCCGCTCCACGGAGACGGGAAACGCCTGGCCTCACGTCTGGTCCTCGGCACCGGATTCACCACCCTGATGCCCATCCGACAGGTGAACTCCCTTGCCAGGATGTAAAGTTGAGCAATCAATAAGTTACTTCACGATCAGCATCCACTAGTATTGTCGGCTGACAGCTTCTCGACACGGAGGTAGGGTGCGGAGATCACGGGGGAATGGCCGTCCATGGCCACGTGTTCATTTATTTCCTCGTGCGGGAGACGATTCCATCAAGGAGTTGGAGAGCGCATGAACGGGGACCACGCAACCACTGATGAGACCGAATCACGAATAGGGTTCGGCGGCGGTGTGGGCTTAGCGCGGGTAGAACGCTCGGCCCTGCAGAAGCTGACACCGCGCGAGCGCGAAGTACTCAGCGTCCTGTCGATCGGCGAGGGGAACAGAGCTCTCGCCCGCCGGTTCGGCATCGCCGAGCGAACGGTGAAAGCCCATCTGACCAGCATCACGCGGAAGCTGGGACTGCGGAACCGGGTCGAGGCCACGCTCCTGTCGGTGCGGTGGGCGGACGAGCTCCGCCCGGGCGGACAGAATCCCGAACACGGGTGACGATCCGTCCGGCAGGACCCTGCGAGGTCGCCGTCTGGACCTTGTGGATCCCCGATCACGCGGCGGTCGCGGCCGACAGCGCGTGGACACTCGGCGCCGAGGAAACCGAACGGGCCGCCCGCTTCCAGGACCCGGCGGCGCGTGAGCGCTATGTCACCTCCCATGTGGGTCTTCGCGTGCTGCTCGGCGGGTATCTGGGGATGGCGCCGCAGGACGTGGGGTTCCTCCGCGAGCGCTGCGGGATGCCGGACTGCGAACGGCCGCACGGACGGCCGGTGATCGCCGGTCCGCCCGGGCCGCATTTCTCCCTCTCGCACGCCGAGGACGCGGCCCTGTACGCGATCGCCGGCACGCCCGTCGGCGCGGACATCGAGTCGGCGGGACTGGTGGGCGACGGCCTGGAACGCGCGGGCGGGCGCTTCCACCCCGCCGAGCGGCGTGCCGTCGCCGCCCTCCCCCCCGCCCTGCGCGAGAGGGCTCTGCTCGGCTGCTGGGTGCGCAAGGAGGCGTACCTCAAGGGCATCGGAACCGGGCTCGCCGGCGGGCTCGGCCGCCATCACGTCGGCCTCGCCGAGGAGTTGGCACCCCCTTGGGCCCCGCCGGGGCCGGCGGGCTGGTCTCTCGCCGACGTGAAGGCGCCCGACGGCTACCGGGCCGCGGTCGCCGTCCGCGACGAGGACGCGCCGGACGGCACGGGCAGGCCGGGCGGCCCACGTCCCAGCGTGCGGGTCGCCGAACTGCGTCTGTCCTGACGTCACTTCCGCCTACTGCGGTCCGGCGGCGCCGACCACCTTGTTCAGGCGGTGCATCCGCGTGGCCAGGCTCATCCGCCCCTCCAGGCGGAAGGCCGGGGGGCGACGGCCGTCCACGTCGTCGAAGCCGTACTCGACCGCCAGGTCGCCGGTGCTCAGCACCGTGCCCGTGCGCTCCATGACGTCCGGGTCGGCGAGCAGGGAGGCGATGGCACGGCCCACGTACTCCGGGGAGTGCACCACCGACGCCGGGCCGCTGCCCATCGCCTCCCAGGCCGCCTCGACCCGCTCCGTCCGCACGAAGCCCGGGTGCAGGGAGACCGCCGCGACACCACTTCTGCGCAGGTCGGAGGCGACGCCGCGGCACATGCGGTCGGAGGCGGACTTGAACACGTCGTAGCCGACCTGACCGAGGTAGATGTCCCCGTCGGAGAAGCTGATGCCGACGACCAGACCGCTCCCCTGCGAAATCATCAGCGGGACCAGCCTGCGCGTGACGTCGTACTGCCCGCGGAGCGAAGACTCGAACAGTTCGTAGCGCCACATCGGCTGCTCCCAGAAGGGCGCGTCGAAGCGGACCTCGGCGGACCGCTCGTACCCTCCCCAGGCATTGGTGACCAGAAGGTCCAGACGGCCGTGGCCGGCCCTGATCCGCTCGGCGAGGGCTTCGTTGTCCCCCGCCGCCGCGTGGTCGCAGCGCAGGGCGATGCCCGTGCCGCCGCGCCGCGTCACCTCGTCGGCGGTGTCGTCGACCGTGCCGGGCAGGCCCTCGGTACGCCGGCCCGTGCGAGTGCTGCGGCCCGTGACATACACGGTCGCGCCCGCCTCGCCGAGCGCGAGCGCGATACCGCGGCCCACGCCTCGGCTGGCCCCGGTGACCACGGCCACCTTTCCGCCCAGGTCCGGAGCGTTCCACACGTCGTTCACGCCAGAGTCCTTCCGTTGGTTCGGGAGTGCGCCCTTTTTCGTACGGTGTCCGCGTCGCCTTCTCAGCCGAGATGCTCGGCGGCGTACTCCAGGCCGGCCAGGTACGCGGCCGTGCCGTCGACATGCGGGATCGAGTAGCGATCGCGCAGCTCCGCCATGGAGGAGGGCAGGACGCCGCCGCTGCACCTGGTGACCTCGCTGACGTCCCTGAGGACCGAGAGATACGAACGGGTCAGCGGGGGTGTCTTCGCTATGGCGTCCGGGGCGAGTTCGTCGGGGTCCACCAGCGGCGGCAGGTTCAGCGAGCGGCCGCGCCCGGCCGCGTGCTTGACCAGGAGCTGGAGACAGGTCTCGACATCCATCGCCTCCTCGCCGTAGGTCACCCAGAACTCGCCCTGCTCATGGCCGAGTTCGACAGCGCGCAGCACCGCCTTCGCCAGCAGGTCCTGTGGGACGAAGTCCATCCGGATGCCCGGGTGCACGGGGACGAACGGTGCCCGGCCCCGGCCGAGCCAGTCCGACATCAACTGCACGATCTGGCCCTGTGAGGTCCAGCCCGTCGTGGAGTCGCCGATGAGGTTGGTGGGCCGGAACACGGTGTGCGGCAGTCCGCTGTCTCGCAGGAGTTGCTCCGCCCGTCGCTTGGAGCGGATGTAGTTCCCGCAGACGTTCTCCTCGCCGAGCGGCACGGGCGCGTCCTCGGCGAGGGCCGCCACGAAGGCCGTGCCCATGAAGTGGACCGCGGCACCCGCCTGTTCGGCGAACTCGATGACCCGGCGGGTGCCCTCGACGTTGATCGGCCCGTAGCGCTCGGCCGGCAGGCCCCACTCGGTCAGCCCTGCGGAATGGATGACGGTGTCGACCGAGGCCACGAGCGCGGCATGGCTGTCCGCGTCCAGCCCGAAACGCTCCGCCGTCAGGTCCAGGGAGACCGTGGACTCCGCGGCCGGGATCCGCGCGCTGTGGACGGCGGAGATGATCCGCGGCCCGTCGGCACCGTTCTCCCGGAGGATGCTGCGGCCCACCACGCCGGAGGCTCCGGTGAGCAGGACCGTGCGACGCGCGCTCATGGGCGGGACTCCTTCCACTCCATCAGGCGGGCCATCGCGCGGGCGCCGACATAGAGAGCCGGTTCGGGCGGGAAGTCGGCTGGGGGCTTACGTCGCTCGTCGTCCACGAAGAGCAGCCGGGTGTAGTCGGTGTCCTTGCCGAGGGTGAGGTCGCGCAGGACCTTGCCACCGGTGTGGGTCGCGGCGATGCCGTTGCCGCAGTAGCCGTATCCGTACAGGATGCCGCCCCCGCCCAGGGAGCCGAAGTGCGGAGCGTAGTCACGCACGACATCGGCGGTTCCGCCGTACGCGTAGGTGAACCGGAGGTCGGCCCACATCGGGAAGAACCGCAGGAACTCACGGTGGATCTCGCGGTAGACCTCGGTGCGGTTCATGTTCCGCTGCCGTTTGTCCCGGCCGAAGTAGTACGGAGCGGGTCCTCCCGCGAACATGACACGGTTGTCGTGCGTGAAACGGGCGCATGTGAGAAGGGACTTGGCCTCGACCATGCCCTCACGTCCGGGCCACCGCACCCGCGCGAGCTGCGCGTCGGTGAGGGGCTCGCTCACCATGGCGTACGTCCAGATCGGCACGACCTTCCTGCGGAAGGGCGGGAAGGCGTCCATATGCACGTTCGTGGCGAGGACGACCTTGTCCGCCGTCATCCGGCCACCGGTGGTGATCACCGTAGGCCGCACGCCCGGCTCGACGCGCAGGCAGGGCGACTTGTCGTAGATGGTCACGCCCTTCTCGCGCACCACGCGGGCGAGGCCACGAGCGAGCTTGAAGGGGTTCACCAGAGCACCGCCGGTGCGCATGCCGGCCAGGATCGCGGGCGAGCCGATGACCGCCCGGGACTCCTCCCGCGTCAGGATCTCGGCCCGTGCCGCGCCCATCCGCTCGGCGAGTTCGCGGTCGTGCCGCAGGCGCTTGAGCTGGGCCGCGTCGGTGGCGACCATCAGGTAGTCATTGGCCTCGTACTCCGCGTCGACACGGTTCCTGCGGGTGAACCTGCCGATCTCCAGAATCGACCTGCCCACGGCCTGGGAGGCTTCCAGTGCCCTTTGCAGACCGAATTCCTTGACCAGAGCCTGGATGTCCTTGCCGATGGTGGGCGTGACGAATCCGTCGGCGCGGCCCGACGCCCCGTAGCCGGAGTGGTTCGCCTCGACGATACGGATGTCGAGCGCTGGCTCGGCCTCTTTGAGGAAGTAGGCGGTCCACAGTCCGGTGAAACCGCCCCCGACGATGCAGACATCGCAGTCCACGGTTTCCCGCAACGGGGCTTCGACGGTGACCTGTTCGGTGTCGTGCCAGTAGACGACGTGCTTGTATGCGTTCACTGAGTGCTCCTCAACAGGGCCACCGTGGAGCTGTCGGTCACCAGGATCCCGTGGACGTCACCTCACACGGCTTCGAGGATCATCCTGGACAGGCCGAGGTGGCGGTTCGTGAAGTGGCCGACCGTCGAGCCCAGATAGCGTTCGTAGTTGGCGACGTTCTCCTCGCCGGCGGCCTTGACGGCCTGAGCGCGGTTGGCCTGGAGGCGGTTCAGCCATTCCTGGCAGGTACGGCTGTAGTGGTCCGGGTCGGTGCGCAGATTCACGATGTCGAAACGTTTCTCGCTCGACTCGATGACCTCGGAGAGGGCCGGGATCTCGGATTCCGGGAAGATGGTGTCGATGATGAACATCAGATCACGGACGGTCTGCTTGTCCATCTGGACGTTGTTGCCCTTGATGTTGGTCTGCAGCGCGATCCGTCCGCCCTTCGGGAGCCATGTACGGCACCGGTCGAAGAACTCCTGGTACGCGGCGACCCGTTCGGCGCGAGACAGGCCCGTGCGGGCAAAGTGCTCGAAAGCACCGATGGAGATGATGGCGTCGTAGGGCTCGTCCGGTTCATGGTCGAGCCAGTTCTCCACCCGCACCTCGGTACGCGGCAGAGCCGCCCGGCGCAGCCGTTCGGCCTGGCTCTCGCTGAGAGTGAGGCCGACCGCCCGCTGCACACCATGGGTGTTGACCAGGCGGTCGAGCAGACTGCCCCAGCCGCAACCGACGTCCAGGACCCGGCGGGCGCCGGCCGCCCGCGCGCCCTCGATCAGATGGTCCAGCTTGCGCTTCTGGGCCGCCTCCAGAGTGTCACCGGAGTCGTTCTCGTCCCACAGCGCGCAGGTATAGGTGAGATCGGCGTCCAGCCACAGGGCGAAGAAGTCGTTCGACACGTCGTAGTGGTGGCGAATGGACTCGGCCGTCGCTCCCCGGTATTCGCCGGCCGTCACGCGGCGGCGCCGCCCTTCTCGCTCTCCTGCGCCAGCTTCACCAGGTCCGCCACGGTCCTGACACTCGCGGCCCTGCTCTCATCGAACTCGATCTTGAGGTCGTCCTCGATGGTGTAGACGATATCGGCTATCTGCAGACTCGAAAGTCCGACCGACTCGAAAGCCGTATCGGCATTCAGGTCATAGGAATCCGCTTTGCTGCCCAGCTTCTTGGCAATGCGGGAACACACTTCTTCAGCAGTGATCACAGGATGCCTTTCGACTATTGAGGCGATGAGCGCCAGAGATTTCCCAACGTCCACGATCCGGCCACGCCACCGAGCGAGTCGGGGCACATTCGAAGGCCGGTACGAAACGCCGCCGATGGCAGGACGGAGATTCCAGCGCGGGACGGGAGTTGCCACGGTACCCAGGGGACCGACGGGGCACTATTGCCCTTTAGGGCAGTGATCGTTTTCAACAAACATACTGCTGGCGAAAAAGGGGCTGACATGTTTTGCTTGCCGAGGCTCACCCGGCCGGGGGTAAGTACGCCGCGAGCTGACCCTGTGCGGTGGTATCTGCCGCGGGCGGCCGCTGCAGCCCCGTCTCATCCGACGAGGACCAAGGAGATCCGAATGGCCGAGGTACACCTTGCGGCGGGCACGGTGGAGTACCAGGACACCGGCGGAGAGGGGCCCGTAGTGGTCCTGCTGCACGGTGTCGCGATGGACGGCTCCCTGTGGCGGAACGTGGTGGCACCTCTGCGCGCGGAATTCCGTTGTGTGATCCCGACGTTGCCGCTGGGCGGACACCGCATTCCGATGAAGGCCGACGCCGATCTGTCGATCCCCGGTGTCGCCCGGCTCGTGGCCGAGTTCCTCGACGAACTGGACCTGCGGGACGTCACTCTGGTCATGAGCGACTGGGGCGGGGCTCAGGCACTCGTCGCCCTGGGCCGGGACGAGCGGATCGGCCGTCTCGTCATCACCTCCTGCGAGGCGTTCGACAACTTCCCGCCGGGCGTGCCCGGTTCCAATCTGTACACCTCCGCGAAGATGCCCGGAGGTATCAACTTCGCCTTCAAGCTCCTGAAGTTGAAGCCGATGCGGCGCCTTCCCATGACCTGGGGCTGGATGAGCAAGCGGCCCGTCCCGCACGAGGTGATGGACGCGTGGTTCGAGCCCCTGTGGACCTCCGCGGAAATCCGCCGGGATCTGCGGAAGTACGTCCTGGGCGTACCGCCCAAGGACGAACTCCTCGCCTGGGCGGAGAAGTTGCGGGAGTTCGACCGGCCGGCGCTCGTGGTGTGGGCCGCCGAGGACAAGGTCATGCCGCTCGCGCACGGGCGCAGGCTCGCGGAGCTGCTGCCCAAGAGCGAGCTCGTGGAGATCGCGGACAGTTACACCCTCATCCCGGAGGACCAGCCGGATCGACTCGCCGCGCACCTCCGGTCCTTCCTGCTCACGGGCAGGGCCACCGACTAGTCAGGACGGCTCGACCCGTCCGCAGCCGCTTCCCTCGCGCGGGAAGCGGTGATGAGGCGTGGGCGCAAGGCGAAGGACGACGACGTGGAGGACGGCATGGCGGACGCGATGGACCCGGGCGATCCGACGGACGAGCGGAGCAATCCCCTGACGGTGCGGCTGGCCGCGCTGCCGGCGGATGCCCGGTACCCGGTCCTGCTGGACCTGGTGCGGGAGAAGACCGCGGAACTCCTCGGCTCCGACCCCGGGGATGTCGATCCCGACCTCGCCTATCGCGACTTCGGCTACAACTCCCTGGCCGCGGTGGAGCTGACGAGCAGTATCGGCGCGGCTTGTGGGTTCGAACTGCCGCTGACGCTGCTGTTCGACCATCCGACGCCCGCGGCCGTGGCGAAGCACCTGCTGTCGACACTGGGGTTCACCCCGGCGGACGCGCAATCTCCGCGGACCGTCCCGGAGCGGGCCGACGACGAGCCGATCGCAGTCGTCGGAATGGCGTGCCGCTACCCGGCCGGAATCGCTTCCCCCGCCGACCTGTGGGACGTCCTCGCCGCCGGGCGGGACGTCGTCTCGGACTTCCCCGCCGACCGCGGCTGGGACCTGGACGGCCTCTTCTGCGACGATCCGGAGCGGGCCGGTACGAGCTATGCCCGCACCGGCGGCTTCCTGGAGTCCGTCGCCGACTTCGACGCCGACTTCTTCGGTGTCGCGCGGCGCGAGGCAATGGCGATGGACCCGCAGCAGCGGCTGCTCCTGCAGACGGTCTGGGAGTCCCTCGAGGACGCGGGCATCGATCCCGGCACGTTACGGAACTCCCCGACAGGGGTCTACGTCGGCAGCAGCGGCCAGGACTACGAACAGCTGGCCCGCTCGGGCCCGCTCGAGCTGGAGGGCTACTGGGGCATCGGCTCGGCGGGCTCCGTCCTGTCCGGCCGCATAGCCTACGCGTTCGGCTTCGAAGGCCCGGCGCTCACCGTCGACACGGCCTGCTCGTCGTCCCTGGTGAGCGTGCACCTGGCGACCCGGGCGCTGCGCGACGGCGAGTGTTCGCTCGCGCTCGCCGGCGGCGCCGCCGTGATGACGACGCCGAAGGTGTTCACGGAGTTCAGCAGGCAGCGGGCCCTGTCACCGGACGGCCGGTGCAGGTCCTACGCGGAGGCGGCCGACGGTACGGGCTGGTCCGAGGGCGTCGGGATCCTCGTACTGGAGCGCCTCGGTGAGGCACGCCGGCTCGGCCACCGTGTCCTGGCGCTCATCCCCGGCTCGGCCGTCAACCAGGACGGTGCGAGCAACGGCCTGACGGCGCCCAACGGGGCCGCGCAGCGCCGGGTCGTCACACAGGCGCTCGCGGCGGCCGGCCTTCGCCCCGGTGACATCGACGCGGTGGAGGGGCACGGCACGGGCACGAAACTCGGTGACCCGATCGAGATCGATTCGCTCACGGCGGTGTTCGCCCAGGACCGTCCCCCGGCGCGGCCGCTGCGACTCGGCTCCATGAAGTCCAACATCGGCCACAGCCAGGCCGCGGCGGGCGTCGGCGGACTCATCAAGATGATCATGGCTCTGCGTCATGAGGTTCTTCCCAGGACCTTGCACGTCGACAAGCCGACGCCCAAGGCGGACTGGACGAGTGGCGCGGTGTCCCTGCTGACGGAGCCGGCCCCGTGGCCGCGGAGCGGGCGCGTCCGCCGGGCCGGGGTGTCGGCGTTCGGGGTCGGCGGAACGAACGCGCATGTCGTCCTGGAGGAGGCACCCGGCGACGAGCCGGCCTCGCGACTCCCCGCCGGGCAAGGCGAGACCGGAGCCGCCGGGCACGCGCTGCCTGTCGTGCCCTGGGTTCTCTCCGCCAAGACCCCGGCCGCCTTGCGGAAGCAGGCCCGGCGTCTGCACGCGCATCTCACCGCGCGGCCCGAAGGCACGCCCGCCGAGGTCGGGGCCGCGCTCGCGCTGACCCGGGCCCACCTGGGCCACCGTGCCGCCGTCACCGGTGCCACGCGCGACGAGTTGCTCGGCGCCGTGGCCGCCCTGGCGCACGGGGAGGCCGTCGACGGAATGCCCCTCGCCCGTGCCCGCAGCGGCGGCGGCAAAGTCGTCTTCGTCTTCCCCGGACAGGGGTCCCAGTGGGTCGGTATGGGGCGTGAACTGGCCGCCGCGCAACCGTTGTTCGCACAGGAGCTGCGGGCCTGCGCCGATGCGCTGGCGCCGTTCGTCGACTGGTCGCTCGACGACGTGCTGCGCGGTGCGCCCGGCGCGCCCCCGCTGGAACGTGTGGACGTCGTACAGCCCGCGCTGTTCGCCGTGATGGTCTCGCTCGCCGCGCTCTGGCGGCGGCACGGGGTGCATCCGGACGCCGTCGTCGGACACTCGCAGGGCGAGATCGCCGCCGCTTACGTCGCCGGAGGGCTGTCCCTGGAGGACGCGGCCCGCGTGGTGGCGCTGCGGAGCCGGGCCATCGCCGACGTGATGGCCGGGCTCGGCGGGATGGCGTCGGTGACGGCGTCCCCCGAGAGGCTTCTTCCCCTGCTCGGACGGTGGGGCGAGCGCCTCTCCGTGGCCGCCGTGAACGGGCCCTCCTCGACGACCGTCTCCGGGGACCCGGACGCCCTCGACGAACTGCTCGCGTGCTGTGCCGCCGAGGACATCTGGGCCCGTCGCGTCCCCGTCGACTACGCCTCGCACTCCCCTCAGGTCGAAGCCGTGAAGGAGCGGCTCGCCGAGGTCCTCGCACCCCTGCGACCACGCTCCGGCGGGGTCCGCTTCCACTCCACCGTCACCGCGGCCGAGTTCGACACGGCGGGGCTCGACGCCGGCTACTGGTACCGGAATCTGCGCCGGCCCGTCCGCTTCGACCCTGTCGTACGGGATCTCCTCGCACACGGTCACACGACGTTCATCGAGGTGAGTCCGCACCCGGTCCTCACGGTCCCGCTGGAGCAGACGGTGGAGGCGACGGGCGCCTCGGCCGCCGTCTTCGGCTCGGCCCGGCGCGACGGCGAGCTGGCGCGCTTCGTCGGTGCCGTCGGCGACGCGTACGCGCACGGAGCGCCGGTGGCGTGGGACGCCATGTTCGACGCGGACACCGCACGGCGGGTCGAACTCCCCACGTACGCCTTCCAGCCGGAGCGGTACTGGGCCGTTCCACGGGCCGTCACGGGCGATGTCACCGGCGCCGGTCTGCTCGGCACGGGGCACCCGCTGCTCACCGCGGCCACCGCGCTCGCGGGCGGCACGGGGTGGCTGCTCACCGGTCGGGCCTCCCGGAGTACGCACGGCTGGCTGGACGACCACGCGGTCCACGACAGCGTCCTGATGCCCGGCACCGCCTTCGTCGACATGGCGGCACGCGCCGCGGCACTGGTCGGCTGCGATGTGGTCACCGAGCTGACGCTGGAGGAACCACTGGCCTTCCCGGACGCGGACGCGGTGGATCTGCAGGCCTCCGTGGGGACGCCGGACGGGGCGGGGCAACGGCCGGTCACCCTGTATTCACGCGCCGCCGACGCGGAGGAGGAAGCGGCGTGGACGCGGCACGCGGCCGGCCTCCTGGGGACGGCGCCGCCCGGCGATTCCCCGACGGAGCCGACCGCCTGGCCCCCACCCGGCGCCACACCCGTGGACATCGACGACCTGTACGAAAGCCTGGCGGACCGGGGCTTCGGCTACGGTCCCGCCTTCCGGGGCCTTCGGGCCGCCTGGCGGCACGAAGGCAGCCTCCTGGCGGAGGCGGACATCACTGCGGACCCGGAGGGCTTCGGGGTGCACCCCGCGCTGCTGGACGCGGCGTTCCACGCCCAGCTCGGGGAGACGACGGGCGCGGACGCCGGGTCGGCGCGGGTCTGGCTCCCGTTCACCTGGTCCGGCGTACGGATCGCCCGCCCCGGGGCCACCCGCCTGAGGGTGACGCTCACCGCGCAGGGCGAAGGCGTGGTTCAGATGTCCGCGACCGACGAGACCGGCACCCCGGTGGTCTCCGTCGACTCCGTGGTGGCCCGCCCGGTGTCCCCGGCAGGGCCGGCATCGGTGCGCTCGGCCACACGGTCGCTGTTCCGTCTGGAATGGCAGCCGGTGCCGGCCCCGGCCGCAGCGGCGGGACCCGGCGGGCCGGTCGCGGTCCTGGGCACCGTCGAAGGGGCCCAGGACCCCTCGGCCACAGCCGATTTCGCGGCGTACCCCGATCTGGCCGGTCTCCGCGCCGCTCTCGACTCGGGTGCCCCCGTCCCGGACACCGTGATCGCACCCGAGTTCGCTCCGCGCACGGTGCCGAACGCGGTGCCGAACGCGGCGAAGGCCCGTGCCCTGGCGGCCCGCACCCTCGCGCTTCTCCAGGAATGGCTCGCCGACGAGCGCCTGGCCGCCTCCCGGCTGGTCCTCGTCACACGGAACGCCGTCGCTGTCGCTGCGGACGCCGGCACCGTCCAGCCGGGCCTCGCCCCCCTCTGGGGTCTCGTCCGTGCCGCGCAGTCCGAGCACCCGGGGCGATTCACGCTCATCGACGTGGAGGGAGCGGAAGGTCCCGCCTTGTCCGAGCTCCTCGCCGGGCGCGAGGGTGCGCGGGGTCCGGCACTGCCCGCGCTTCTCGCCACGTCCGAGCCCCAACTCGCCGTGCGCGACACGATCCCGTACGTACCGCGCGTCGTCCGCGCGCACGCCTCCGGTGAGCCGCTCCCGTTCGCCGTGGACGGCACCGTCCTCATCACAGGCGGCACAAGCGGGATCGGCGCCCAGGTGGCCCGGCACCTGGTCGCCGAGCGCGGTGCCCGGCATGTGCTTCTCGCGAGCCGTCGTGGCCGCGGGGCCGACGGCGTGGCCGGGCTGGCCGCCGAACTGACCGCGCTCGGCGCCGAAGTCACCGTCTCCTCCTGCGACTTCGCCCAGCGGGCGGACGTGGCCGGGCTCCTCGCCTCCGTCTCGCCGGCGCATCCGCTCACCTCCGTGATCCACTCTGCCGGGGTCCTCGACGACGGGCTCCTGGAAACGCTCACTCCCGAACGCCTCGACCGTGTCCTGCGGCCCAAGGTGGACTCCGTGCTCCATCTGCACGAGCTGACCACCGAAGCCCCGCTCCAGTCCTTCGTGCTCTTCTCCTCGGTGGCCGGGACCATCGGCGGGCCGGGCCAGGCCAACTACGCCGCCGCCAACACCTTCCTCGACAGCTTCGCCCGGTGGCGGCGCGCGCAGGGGCGGCCCGCCCTCTCCCTCGCCTGGGGACTGTGGGAGGAGACGAGCGTCATGACCCGGCATCTCGTGGGCGGCGCAATGGCGCAGCTCGGCAGATCAGGGCTCGCCCCGCTCGCGACCGCCGAAGGGCTCCGGCTCTTCGACGCCGTGCACGGCACCGGTGACGCGCTCCTGCTGCCTGCCCGGCTCGACCTGGCGGCCCTGCGCGCCCAGGGCCGCGACGGCACACTCCCCGCCGTCCTGCGCGCCCTCGCCCCCACCGCGGCCCGTCCGGCGGAAGCCCTCGGCGGTGCGCTGCTCGCCCGGCTCGGCGCCACACCGCCCGAAGAGCGGGACGCGATCGTCGCGAGCGTCGTCACCACGGAGATCGCCGCAGTTCTCGGCCATGCCGACACCGGGACGATCGACCCGGAACGGCCCTTCAAGGAAATGGGACTTGACTCGCTCGGCGCGGTGCGGCTGCGCAACCGGCTCAGCCGGGCCACCGGGCTCACCCTGCCGTCCACGCTCGTCTTCAGCCACCCCAGGATCCCCGCGCTCGCGGCCCATCTGCGGACCCTGCTGGAGGAGCGCACCGAACCGCCCGCGCGGGAGCAGGCCGCTGCCGCCCTGTACGCGGGTCTCGACCGGCTCACCGCGCTCCTTCCCTCCGTCCCGGCGTCCGAGCTCCGCTCCGTGAGCGCCCGGCTGCGGTCCCTCCTCGCCTCGCTGGAGGGCACGGAACCCGGCACCCACGACAGCCGCGGGCAGCGGATCGACGACGCCACCGCCGACGAGATGTTCGACCTGATCGACAACGACCTGGGGGTGGTCTGAGCCATGACCGACGACGACAGGACCCTGCGCTACCTCAAGCGCGTGGTCGCCGAACTCCAGAGCACCCGCGAGCGGTTGCAGGAGGCCGAGCAGCTCCTGTACGAGCCGGTCGCGGTCGTCGGCATGGCCTGCCGGTATCCCGGCGGTGTCACGTCCGCCGCCGATCTGTGGGAGGTCGTGGACCAGGGGCGTGACGTCGTCGGACCCTTTCCCGACGACCGGGGCTGGGACCTCGACGGCCTCTTCGACGACGACCCCGACCACGTCGGGACCACGTACGCCCGATCCGGTGGATTCCTCGACAGGGCGACGGAGTTCGATGCCGAGTTCTTCGGCATCGGGCACACCGAGGCGCGTGCCATGGACCCGCAGCAGCGGCTGCTCCTGCAGACCGTCTGGGAGTGTCTGGAGGACGCCGGAATCGACCCCGGCCCACTGCGCGGCTCCCGTACGGGCGTGTTCGTGGGGACGACAGGGCAGGACTACGCCCTGCTCGCGCGCTCGGGTCCGAGCGATCTGGAGGGCTACTGGGGCATCGGCTCGGCGGGCAGCGTGCTGTCGGGGCGGGTCTCGTACGCCATGGGCTTCGAGGGGCCGGCGCTCACCATCGACACAGCGTGTTCCTCGTCCCTGGTCAGTGTGCATCTGGCGGCGCAGGCACTGCGCCGCGGCGAGTGCTCTCTCGCACTCGCCGGTGGGGTCACGGTGATGTCCACGCCGGGCGTGTTCACGGAGTTCAGCCGGCAGCGCGCCCTGTCGCGGGACGGCCGATGCCGCTCCTACGCGGAGTCGGCGGACGGAACCGGCTGGGGCGAGGGCGTCGGAGTCGTCCTCCTCGAGCGGCTCGGCGAGGCCCGGCGGAACGACCACCGCGTCCTCGCCGTCGTCCGCGGCTCGGCGGTCAACCAGGACGGCGCGAGCAACGGACTGACCGCGCCCAGCGGTACCTCTCAGCAGCACGTCATCAGCCAGGCGCTCGCCTCCGCCCGTATCCGTGCGGCCGACGTCGACGCCGTCGAGGGCCACGGCACCGGGACCACACTCGGCGACCCCATCGAGATCGACGCGCTGGACGCCGTCTACGGCCGACAGCGCGGGGAACGACCGGCTCTCTTCCTCGGCTCGTTGAAATCCAACCTCGGGCACAGCCAGGCGGCCGCAGGTGTCGGCGGGCTCATCAAGATGGTCCAGGCCCTGCGCCACGAACTGCTTCCGCGGACCCTGCACGTCGACCGGCCCACGTCGAAGGCCGACTGGTCCGGCGGCATCTCCCTGCTGACGGAGGCCACGCCCTGGCCACGCGGGGAGCGGGTCCGTCGCGCGGGCGTCTCGTCCTTCGGCATCAGCGGCACCAACGCCCATGTGGTCGTCGAGGAAGCACCGGCCGCCCGGCCGGAGGTGGACGAGGAAGAACCGCCCGGCCTTCCCGCGGTCCCTTGGGTGCTCTCCGCCAGGACTCCCGCCGCGCTGCGCGACCAGGCCCGCCGCCTCCACACCCACCTCGTCGCGCATCCCGGCGCCGGGCCCACCGAGGTCGGCGCGGCCCTCGCCCGTGGCCGCGCCCGCTTCGAGCACCGGGCCGTCGTCATCGGCGCGGACCGTGCCGAACTCCTCGCCGGTCTCGCGGCGTTCGGCAGGGGCGAGCATTCGGCCAACACCGTGCAGGGCGTCGCGGCACACACCGGCAAGACCGCCTTCCTCTTCTCCGGCCAAGGCTCCCAACGCGCCGGCATGGGGTATGAACTCGCCGCCGCACACCCGGTGTTCGCGGAGGCCCTCGACGCGGCCTGCGCCGAACTCGACCGCCACCTGGAACGACCGCTGCGGCAGGTGCTGTTCGCCGCCCCGGGCACCCCGGAGGCAGAGCTCGTGCACCGCACGGGCCATACCCAGCCAGCCCTGTTCGCCCTGGAAGTCGCCCTCTACCGCCTGGTCGAGTCGTGGGGCCTCACCCCCGACCTCCTGTTGGGCCACTCGATCGGCGAACTGTCCGCCGCTCATGTCGCCGGGGTCCTCTCCCTCGCCGACGCGAGCGCCCTGGTCGCGGCCCGCGGCGCGCTGATGCAGGCGCTGCCGAAGGGGGGCGCGATGGTCGCGGTGCAGGCGTCGGAGGAGGAGGTGCGCACAAGCCTTTCGGGGTACGAGCGGTTGGCGGTGGCCGCCGTCAACGGGCCCCGCTCTGTGGTCGTCTCCGGTTCTGCGGACGACCTCGACACCTGGGAAGTTCCCTGGCGGCAGCTGGGCCGACGCACCCGCAGGCTGCGGGTGAGCCACGCGTTCCACTCACCCCTGGTGCGCCCCGTGCTCGGTCGCCTCGCCGAGATCGCGGGCGGTCTGAGCTACCGGACACCGCGCATCCCGATCGTCTCCAACGTCACCGGCACCCTCGCCGACCCGGCCGCGCTCGCCACCCCCGGCTACTGGGTGCGGCACGCCGAGCATCCGGTCCGCTTCCACGACGGCATGCGCACCCTGGAGGACGCGGGGGTGACCGCGTTCCTGGAGCTCGGCCCGGCCGGGGTACTCACCGGCATGGCGCAGGAGTGTCTGGCCGAACCGTCCGCCGCCGTCCTCACCTGCGCGCTCGACGGGCGCGGGCCCGAGCCCGCGGCCCTGCTGACCGCGCTCGCGGAGCTGCACACCCACGGCGCCGGCGCCGACCCGGCGGTGCTGTTCCCACCGGCCGCCGGGCGTGGGGTGAGCCTTCCCACGTACGCTTTCCAGTCACGCCGCCACTGGATCGACGTATCGCCGACGGTCCTCGGTCCGCAGCGGGCGGACAGCGGCGCGCCCGCCCCGAGCCGGACTTCGAACGAGTTCGAGGAGCCGGCCCGGGACGTCCTGGAGCTGGTCCTGGCCGCGGCCGCCCTCGTCCTCGGATACGAGGACAGCACGCAGGTGGACGCGGAGAAATCCCTCCTGGAACTCGGCATCGACTCCCTCGGCGCCGTCCGGCTCCAGCGGCGGTTGTCCACCGTCACCGGGCTCGACCTGTCGGCGACACTCCTGGTGGACCACCCGACCCCGGTGGCGGTCGCGGATCACCTGCGGACGCTGGTCGGACAGACCACGCCCGAGGCGCAGGAGCCCCAGGAGGCCCCCGCCCCTGCACCCGCACCCGCACCCGCACCCGCCCGGACCCCGTACACCACCCGGCTCAGGTCCGCCCACGTCCGCGGTGAACTCGCCGCCGCCGTCCCGTGGTTACGGGAGGCCGCCGCCGCGCTCCCCACCTTCTCCTCCCCCGGCCGGCTCACCGCAACGACCGGACCCACCCTCGTCTCCGACGGCGCCGCCGAGCCCGCCGTGGTGTGCGTGCCGTCGTTCCTGGCCGGTTCGGGCCCGCACCAGTTCGCGCGGTTCGCCGCGGGCTTCCGCCGTCGTCTGCGGATGTCCGCGCTCACTCTGCCCGGCCTCGGCGCGCCCTCGCCCCTCCTCCCGAAATCCTGGCGAGCGGCGGTCGACAGTCTGGCGGCCGCGACTCTCGCAGCCGCGGCCGGGGCCCCCGTGCTGCTCGCCGGGCACTCCATCGGCGGAGCCTTCGCGCATGCCGCGGCGGCGAGCCTCGAACGCGCCGGACACCAGGTCGCGGGGGTCGTCCTGATCGATACGTACGAGCCCGAACCCGCCCGGCAGAGCGAGGTCTTCGCATGGGCGATGGGCCGCATCCTCGCCAGGGACCGGCCGTCGGCCGGCGTCGACGAGGCGGGCGTGCTGGCCATGGGCGGATATCTGCGTCTCTTCGACGACTGGGCCGCCGATCCGCTCACCGCCCCGGTACTGCTCCTCACGGCCGAACGCGGCCCCGAGGCATCGAACAGCGAGGGCTGGCGGGTGTGGCGCGCGGCGGACACCGTCACACCGGTCCCGGGCGATCACTTCTCGCTCCTCGAGGAACACGCCGCTGACACGGCACGGACCGTCGAGGACTGGCTTCGAAAGGAACGTTCATGCAGCCCGTCGGCATAGTCGACTTCGGGAGCTATCTGCCCGAGAACGTCGTGGGACCCGAGTTCTTCCACGACCCGGACGCCCCGGTGGACCCACTCGCCGGCGCCCCGCTGTTCAAGGTCCCCGCGACACGGCACCACGTCGCTCCGGACGAGCGCGCCTCAGACATGATCGCGAAGGCGGCCGAGCCGCTCTTCGAGCGGCTCGGGAGGAAGCCCCGGGCGGATGTGTTCCTCACGAACGTGCTGCTCCCGGACGAGCCGTTCATGGGCGTCGGCGCCCAGGCCGCGCACCGGCTCGGCATCAACCCCGAGTGGGTCGTGGACCTGCACAATGGCGGCTGCGCCTCGTTCGTCTACATGATGCAGCTGGCGCAGAAGATCATGGCCGACGGCTCCGCGCGCACCGCCCTGATCGCCAACGTGCAGAACACCGCGGGGCAGATGTTCGCCCAGTCCGAGGTGCGCAAGCACCCCCACGCGGCGGTACCGGGCGACGGCTGTGGCGTGGCCTATCTGGAGGCGGGCGGTGGTTCGCCGATCCTCGGCATACGCAAGCGGAGCACTCCCGAGTACTCCGTCGACCTGGGGCTGTCCGCTCCGGACGGGCGCAAGTACTGGGAGCCGGGCACCGGGCAGACGGACATCTGGTTCGACAACGGGAAACAGGCTCAGATCCTGGGGCGCGGCAACACTCTGGTCCCCGAACTCGTCCGGGAGCTCTGCTGGGACCT
Organism: Streptomyces sp. NPDC002742; assembly: GCF_042888885.1. Lineage (NCBI taxonomy): Bacteria > Bacillati > Actinomycetota > Actinomycetes > Kitasatosporales > Streptomycetaceae > Streptomyces > Streptomyces sp. NPDC002742. The sequence continues at coordinate 167,289 of NZ_JBIAQF010000002.1, read as the reverse complement.
CGGCGAGGAGCCGTCCGGCATCGACGTCCTCGTCACCAACCAGCCGAACCGGATCTTCCTGAAGAACTGGCGGCGGGCCCTGGACCTCGACGAGAAGCGGCACTTCGACACCTTCGACCGCTTCGGCAATCTGTACGGCGCCGCCGTGCCCGTCACCCTCGACCAGGCCGCGCGCGCCGGCGGGCTGCGCGACGGCGACCTCATCGTGATGTCCGGTTTCGCGCACGCCGGCGACTTCGCGGCCGCGGCGGCGGTGCGCTGGAACGGTGTGTCGTGAACGGCGGCACGGAAGGCACCGCGTCGGAGCACTTCGACGTCGTCATCGTCGGAGCGCGCTGCGCCGGCTCCACGCTCGGCGCGCTCCTCGCGCGCCGAGGGCTGCGGGTCGTCGTGCTCGACCAGGCCGCACGGATCCGTTCGACGCTCTCCTCGAACATCCTGCAGGCAGATTCCCTGGAATTCCTCAACCGTCTTGGCGTGACGGACGAGTTGAGGGCGGCCGGGGTCACCACGATGACTCATGTCGACATGCGTCTGGAGGAGTTCCGCTGTGTGGCGGCCTTTCCGCAGCGGGAGGGGGACGCCGGCGGCGCGGCGTGCATCCGCCGAGAGGTCCTCGACCCCGTACTGGTGGGTGCGGCCCGCGCGTCCGGCGCCGAGGTGCGCCTGGGCACCCGGGTGGTCGGGGTGGTCCGCGAGGACGGCCGCGTCTCGGGGGTCAGGGCCGTGTCGGGGGGCACCGAGACCGTCCTGCGCGCCCGCCTCGTCGTCGGCGCCGACGGCCGGAACTCCAAGGTCGCCGAGACCTGCGGCTCCCGCATGTACAACGTCAGCCCGGGTGAACGCGGCTACTACTGGACCTACTTCGAAGGAGCGGACCTCGGCGAGCACCCCACCTTCGTCTTCCACCGCTGGGGCGACCGGCACATGCTCGGCGGCCCCGCCGACAACGGCCTGTACATCGTGGGCGTCTCCCCCCAGCAGCACGAGCGGGAGTCCTTCCGGGCCGACCTCGAAGGCTCCGTGCACGCCCACGCCCTGCGCTGCGCGCCCATCGCCAAGGCCCTTTCGGGCGCCACCCGGGCGAGCAAGATCTACGGTCTCCGCCGTTTCGCCGGGTACTTCCGCGAGGCTGCGGGCGCCGGCTGGGTGCTGCTCGGGGACGCCGGACACTTCAAGGACCCGGCGGGCGGGCGGGGCATCGGGGACGCCTTCCACCAGGCGGAGCGGCTCGCGCCCGCGATCTCGGCGGCGCTGCCCCACTCCGCCGGAATCGACCTCGCCACCGCCGAGTTCGGCACCTGGCGGGACCGCACCTACGCCGAGTACTACGGACTGGCGGCGGACCTCGGTGTCGCGGGCCCCATCGCGGGCGTCGTCCCGCGGGTCGTCGGCAGGCTGCACGCGAAGGGCAAGGTCGACGGCGTACTGAACCTGCTGAGCCATCGCGCCTCCGTCATGGAGGTCCTCACCCCCGGGCGGGTGCTCGGCGCCACCGGCGCGGTCGTACTGCGCGGCCGCGGCCGACGCCGTGCCGCGCTCGGCGAGTTGGGCCGGCTCGCCACCACGGAGATCCGCCGCCGCAGCGCCATGCGCACGCCCGTGTATCAGAGCGGCCCCCAGCCGCGCCCCGTACAACAGGACCCACCTGAACCGGAGTCGATCCGATGACCAGTCCTCTTCCGTACGCGATCGTCCCCGGCCCACTGCTGCCGCCCGGCGTCGAGCTGGGCTTCGAGCAGACCGTGCCACGCTCGTTGGCGCACCGCAGACAGATCGGCGAGGTCTTCGTCGCCGACTCCGCGCAGAGCTCGGACGTCGACTTCCATCTGTCGTTCCAGATCCCCCGCGCACACAGTCTGTGGTCCGACCGGAACGGGGCGTATCACGACTCGTTCGCGTCCGCCGAGGCCGCGCGGCAGTCCATCTTCGTGCTGTTGCACCGCCATGTGGGCGTGCCCGTGGGGCTGCCCTTCAGCCTCCAGCGGATCACGCTGCGCGTCGAGGACCCGACGGCGTACGCGGACGACGGGATCTCCGCGCTCCAGGGCCATCTGCACTACCGCGTCGCCGAACGGCAGGGCAAAGGCTCCGACGTGGTGAGCATGACACTCGAAGGCGTCATGGAGATCGACGGACGGCGGGCGATGACGCTCGGCGCGGTCCTCGCCTTCATGTCGCAGGAGGACTACGACGTCTTCCGCGCCTTCCAGCGGGCCCAGAAGCCGGTGGAGGGTACCCGGCCGACCCCGGCCCACCGGCTCGCGCCCGCCCTGGTCGGCCGCGAGATCCCGCGCAATGTCGTCATCGGTTCGACGGGCCCGAAGGGCTCGGAGCCCGACGACGGCACGATCCGCTACCTCCTCGCCGCCGACCGGCGCCATCCTGCCTTCTTCGACCACGAGTACGACCACGTGCCGGGCCCTCTGATGGTCGAGGGCATGCGGCAGGCGGCCGTCGCGGCGGCCTGCCGGAGCGGGGCCATCGCGTCCCCGCACGCCCTGGCCGTCGGCTGCGACGCGGCCTTCCTGGACTTCGCCGAGTTCGAGGCGGACGTCGTCTACGAGGCGCGGGTCTCGGCCCCCGGCGCGGACGGCAGCCTGCCGGTGGCCGTGCGCATCCAGCAGTTCGGCAAAACGATCGTCGAGGGCCGTGTCGAGCTGTTGCCCGACGCCGGCCCGCATCCCCGTTCGACCGCACAAGGCCACGGAGTCTGATTCATGTCATTGGAACGTACCCGGCGCCGCGTGGCCGTGGTGGGCGGCGGCATCGCTGGTCTCACCGCCGCCCTTCGCCTCGACCTGTTGGGCCACGACGTCGAAGTCATCGAATCCCAGAGCACGTTGGGCGGCCGCTTCGGCCTCGGCAGACTGGGCGACCGGGAGGTCATGACGGGCGGCAAGAACATCGGCCGCCAGTACCACACCTTCCGCTGGTTCACCTCGGAGCTCGGCTCGGACAGATACGAGAGCTTCGGGTACAACGCGTCCCGTATGAAGGACGGCGAGGTGCTCACGATCGACAGCGAGCGCCGTGGTCAGACGCTCAAGAACATCCGGCGCATGGGCTCGACCCGGGACTTCGCGCGCATGGCCGGCATGGCGGCCCGTATCCGCGCCGACCGGCGCAACCGCTTCCTCGGCTCGCGCCACTTCAGCGGCGTCTCGGCACGGCACGACCACGCCCCGCTCAGCGCGTTCTTCGGCCCCCGGATGACGGACATGCTGGTGCGGCCCATGGTCATCCGCAACAACGGAGCGGAGCCCGACGAGGTCTACCCCGGCACGTTCGGCACCAACCTCGCGATGCTGTTGGACCACTACGACCAGTTGTCGGGCGGTATCCAGCCCGTCCTGGCTGCGTTCGCGAAGCGGGTGCCCGTCCGTCTCGACTCGACGGTCGAGGACGTGGAGATCCGCGACGGCAGGGTCACCGGTCTGCGGATCTCCCGGGAGGGCGCCGAGGCCACGTCCCGCGACTACGACGGCATCGTGCTCGCCACCCCCGCCTACGCCACCGCCGAGATCGTCCGCTCGGCCCGGCCGGCTCTCGCCCGCCGCCTCGACGACGTGAACTACTTCCCGTCGACCGTGGTGCTCGTCGAGTACGACCGGGACATGTTCACGCATGACGTGCGGGCGCTCGCCATGGACGACGGACCGTGCAGCAACGCCGGCTCGTACGGGCAGGAGGACCGCCACATCGTCCGCTACACCTACAGCGGCCGCGAGGGCAGGCTCACCGACCTCAGCACCGAGAACATCGACCGGCTCACACGTGAGACCGAGGAACGCCTGGTGGCACACCTGGGAGCACCGCGCGCCGAGCGCGTCAACCTCCTGGTCAAGCACTGGAAGGCCGCCTACAGCGGCTATCTCCCCTATCACGCCGAGTTCCTGGCCGAGGTCCGCGAAAGCGTCACGGAGATCGCCGGCCTGGAGCTCGCGGGCGACTACATCCAGGGCGTGTCCATCGAGGGATGCGCGCGAACGGGACGTGCCGCGGCCGGGCGGCTCGCCGCGCACCTCGGCTCTCCGGTGACCCCCGCGTGAGCGGCCAGGAGTGGGCAGTGGTCACCGGCGCCTCCTCCGGCATCGGCGAGCACCTCGCCAGGGGCCTGGCCGCGCGCGGCTACGGCCTGTGGCTGATCGCGCGGAGGACCGAGGCCCTGGAGCTGCTCGCCGAAGAGCTGCGGGACAGGCACCACGTGAGTGTGCGGGTGCGGACCTGCGACCTCGCCGACCCGGCCGCGCGCGAGAAGCTGGCCGGGGAACTGGCCGGGGAGCCTGTCTCCGTGCTCTGCGCCAACGCCGGGTTCCCCACCTGCGGGCCGTTCAGCGAGAACAACCCGGCGAAGGAGACCGCAGAGGTCCAGGTCAACGTCGTCTCGCTGCACGCCCTCACCCAGGCCCTCCTCCCCGGCATGCTGGCCCGCCGGCACGGTCGCGTCCTGGTCACCGGATCCACCGCGGGCTGCCAGCCCGTGCCGACGGCGGCCACCTACTCGGCGACCAAGGCCTTCGCCAACGCCTTCGCCGAGTCGCTGCACGTCGAACTGCGTGGCACCGGAGTGAGCTGCACGCTGCTCGCACCCGGACCCGTGCGCACCGGCTTCTATGCGACGGGCGGCATTTCGGGCCTGCAGAGGCACTCGTTCCTCGCCTGGCTCACACCCCGGCGCGTCGCCGAGGCGGGCCTGCGGGGCATGGCCCGGGGGCGCCGTGTCGTGGTCCCAGGCCCTGTCGCCAAGGCCCAGTACCTCGCGGGCCGCCACACCCCCCGCGCGCTCCTCTTTCCCTTGCTGCGCGCGGCAGTTCTGCCCCTGTTCCGCAATGCCAGGGGCTCCATCGCGAACCCTCGGACAGCCAACTCCCGGAAGTGAGAAGCACATGGATGGCAGGAAGCATCGCTGGTTCATACTCGGAGCGTCGTTGATTCCGCTGCTCGCGGTCTTCGGCGCCATGGGACTGCTGTGGAACGAGATCTTCGGCTGGTCGGACATCGTCGTCCTGGTCATCATGTACGCCGTCTCCGGTTTCGGGATCTCCGCCGGATACCACCGCATGCTGACCCACCGCTCGTTCGAGACCTACAAGCCCATCCGCATCGCCCTCGCCACCGCCGGAGTGATGGCGGGGCAGGGCCCGCCCCTGATCTGGGCCGCGCACCACCGCAAGCACCACCGCGTCGCCGACAAGCCGGGCGACCCGCACTCCCCGCACCTGGACTTCGAACCCGGATTCAAGGGCACCATGGCCGGGCTGTGGCACGCCCACCTCGGCTGGCTCTTCGACGTCGGTCTCAGCTCCGATCCGATGCGCTACTGCCCCGACCTGGTCCGCGAGAAGCCCCTGCGCTGGCTCAGCGAGAACCTGGTCCTGGTCACCGCCTCCAGCGTGGTCCTGCCCGGCCTCATCGCCTTCGGCATCACCGGCGGATCGCTCCGGGCCGGCCTGACGGGAACGCTGTGGGGCGGCCTGGTCCGCATCTTCCTCATCAACCACATGACGTACGCCGTCAACTCCGTCGGGCATGTCTTCGGGCGTCGCCGCTTCGAGACCACCGACCAGTCGCGCAACGTCGCCTGGCTGTCGATCCCTTCGTTCGGGGAGGCCTGGCACAACAACCACCACGCGTTCCCCCGCTCCGCCCGCCACGGCATGAAGTGGTACGAGGTCGACCTCTCCGCGATCCTCATCTGGTCCCTGGAGAAGAGCCGGCTGGCCTGGAAGGTCGTCCGCATCGACCCGGAGCGCATGACCATGCGCGAGGCCAACATCAGCCGCGTGTCCGGCTCCTCCCTGGACGAGCGGGAACTCCTGGAATCCCAGCAGAAGATCGCGCCCATGGCCGAACGCGACCGCGACCGCGACGCCTCCCTCGTCGACGTCGAATAGCCACGCCGGGGAAGCCGAACAAGACGAGAGACGGGGAAACACGTACATGGAGTTCTTCAGCGCCCTGACCGACGGTGCCTCGCACGGTGTACTGCACGAGTGGAACGGCGACGCGTTCGACCACACACCCTGGCGCGAGGTCGTCGGGAACGCACACGGAATGGCCGCGGGGCTCCGCGCCCTCGGTGTGCGACCCGGGACCCGTGTCGCCTGCATTCTCACCAACACCCCCGACACGGTCCGCGGACTGCTCGCGATCTGGCTCGCGGGCGGCGCGGTGGCGTCGCTCCCGTTACCCACACGAGGGCAGAGCCCCGAGGCGTACGGCGAGCAGCTCGTCGCTCTTTCGGCGCGGCTGGACCCTACCCTCCTGCTCGTCGACGACTGGCTGACGGCCATGGTCCCCGCGGAGCTGACCCGGCAGCTTCCGGTGCGCGGCTGGTCGGCCCTGCGCGGCTCGGGACGCGTCGAGCCGAGCCCGCCGGGACGGGACGACCTGGCGTTCGTCCAGTACTCGTCCGGCTCCACCAGCACACCCAAGGGGTGCGCGCTCACCACCCGTGCCATCGAACAGCAGTTGCAGATCATCCTGCATCTGACGGGCGGCCGGCCGGGCGCGGACACCGTGGCCTCCTGGCTCCCGCTCTCCCACGACATGGGCATGTTCGGCTGCCTGCTGTACTCGTGGGCGTACGACTTCGACTTCGTGCTGTCCTCGCCCGACCGGTTCGGGATGGCGCCGCGCACCTGGTTCCGGGACATGTCGGAGTACGGGGCGACGATGACGGCGGGCACCAGCACCGCCGTGTACCTCGCGGCGCGGGCGCAGGGACAGGGCTCGCTGCCCAAGGAGCTGAAGTTGCGGGCCGCCGTGATCGGGGCGGAGCGCGTCGACTGGGACACACTCGCCACGGCGACGGAGAAGTTCCGGCCGTTCGGTCTGACCGACTCGGCGTTCCAGCCCGCGTACGGCATGGCCGAGGCGACGCTCGCGGTGACCGGCAAGCCCTGGGCGCAGGCGCCGACCGCACTCGCCTTCGACGGGCCCGCGCTCGTCGAGGGCTCGGTGATCGAAGTGGCGCCCGACCATCCGAAGGCCACTCGGCTCGTCTCCAACGGCCTTGCGCTGCCCGGGGTTTCCGTCCGCGCCGGGTCGAACGGCGGGATCGCGGAGATCCAGGTGGCCTCACCGAGTCTGGCCAACGGCTACTACGCGGACCCGGCGCGCACGGCCGCCCGATTCCAGAATGGCTGGCTGCGGACCGGCGACCTGGGTTTCGTCCAGGACGACGAGCTCTACATCCTGGGCCGCGCCGACGACATGCTGTCGGTGGGCGGGCGGAAGGTCTACGCCTCCGAGATCGAGTCGGCGGTCGACAGCCTGAAGAACGTACGCAAGGGGTGTGCGGCCGTCGTCGACGCGGGTGACTCGGGAAGGTCGCGGCTCGTCCTGATGGTGGAGTCGCAGGGCAACCCGCGCGACTACCGGCCCATCGCCGAGGAGGCGGCGTCGCTGGCCATGGAGAAGGCCGGGGTCGCGCTCGCGGAGTGCCTCTTCCTGCCGCGCGGCGTGCTGCCGAAGACGCCCAGCGGCAAGATCCAGCGGTTCCGCTGCCGGGCGCTGCTCACCGAGGAACGGCTCACGCCCGTGGCCCGCGTGACGTTCGCCTGACGGACACGGACGTGTGAGGGCCCGGCCCGGACCTGGGCTCGATCCCCTTCGACGGACATCCGAGATCAGGGGTTCGTCCCCGGAAGGATGTCCGTCGCGGAGGGCATGCGGACGCGGAAGCCCCGCCCTCGCCGATCGTTCACGCCGGAGTTCGCAGCACCCCGGCGATGGTGGTTCGGTACATCCGCAGCGCCTGGAGTCCGGCGGTGTAGCGGTCGCGGTGACGAGTGATGTCCACGGCCTGCTTCTGCGCCCGTACGGTGTGCCAGATCTCGGCCGTACGGTGGCGGCGCTTGCAGATGACGTCCGCGATGGCGGTGGCCCGCTCCCGTTGCGCATGCCGGGTGTTGCCGTCGCTGCCCCGCTTCCAGTCGGTGTCCGTGTACGCCGCGACAGGGTCGGAATAGCGCCTGAATCCTTGTTCTGCCACGCAGCGGGACCACACATCCCAGGCCGCGGTCAGGCGCGGGTCGCGCCTGACCGCCTTGTCGACCTCGATCGCCCGTGTGCTCGCGTAGAGCCAGTCCCGCTTGAGGTCGATGCCGCGCAGCAGCCGTCGGCCCGCCTCGTCATGCGAAGGGATGCCAGCGAGTGGTGCGCGGCGGTCTGCCGTCGCCCCCGTCAACTCAGCCCCGGGCGGCGGTCTGCCGTCACCCCCGCCCAACTCAGCCCGGAACGCCAGGACTTCAAGCGACGGAATGCCCGATCCGGCGGCACCTGTCGAGCGGCTCCGAAGACCCGCGTACCGCGATCCCGGGAGCCGGGTCGCGGCGCCCGGCCCATTCCGCGACTTCGCGCATCCGGGATTCGCCGACGTGCAGGAGCACGCGGCGGTGGCCGCGCCGGGGTTGGCGTGCGGGGCGTCGAGCTGCCGCTCCGAGTCGTCGAGCACGATCGGGAACCCCGGCTCGGCGCCATCGCGGTCCAGCCGATCCAGTACGGCTCAAGGACACATGAACCGCCCGCTGAAGACAGAACCAGGGCGATCCGTCCCTCCAGGTCGAGGTCCGTCGCACAGCCTTGACTGCATTGGTCCGGTCCAATAGCGTCGCCCCGCACAGAACTCCACACGGTTCAACACCCGCCAGCCGTCACCTGCGCTGATGGTGTGTCCGCCGGCCAAGGGACGGGAGCCCGGCCGCCTGCTGTGGGCCTGCCCGTCCACGGCTGCCCGGGTGCCGGTCCTCGCCTGTTCGTCGTCATCCAGATCCTCAAGTGCGCGTGCGCTGCTCACCGTTGATGGAGATCGCCGGGGCGGCGCGGCGGACGAACACGATCACGCCTTTTCTTCGGAGGTCCGACCCATGCAATTATCCTCTGCAAGACCACGGCGCCGCGGATGGAAGAGAGCGCTGACTCTGATTCCCGTCGCCGTGATGACGGTGGCGGCCACCGTCACCGGGACGCTGAACGCCGAGGCGGCAGTGCCCCCGACGCCGTCGGGCTTCACGCTCACCTGGAGCGACGACTTCAACGGCGCGTCCGGCACCGGCATCGACCAGAGCCTGTGGAAGTACGACACCGGGCCGGGCAGCAATTTCGGTACCGGTGAGATCGAGACCATGACCAACAGCACCTCGAACGTCTCTTACGACGGCCAGGGACATCTGGTGCTCCAGGCGCTGCATTCCGGTTCCGACCCCCGGGGTGGATGGACCTCCGGCCGCGTCGAGACCCAGTCGGCGTCCTTCGGCGCCCCGGCCGGCGGAGTCGTACGTATCGAGTCCGTCCTCCAGCAGCCCAACGTCACCACCGCCAACGGGGCGGGCTACTGGCCGGCGTTCTGGATGCTCGGCGCGCCGCTGCGCGACGGTGTGACCTGGCCGAAGTCCGGCGAGATCGACATCATGGAGGACATCAACGGCCGCAGCTCCGATTTCAGCACCCTGCACTGCGGCGTGAACCCTGGCGGGCCGTGCAACGAGTCGACCGGCATCGGCTCGGGTGAACGCGCCTGCGGCGGCTGCCAGACCGGCTTCCACGACTACGCGGCGGAGATCGACCGCTCGGTGTCGCCGGAGCAGATCAGGTTCTACCTCGACGGGAACAACTTCTTCACCGTCAACGCCAACCAGGTGGACGCGACGACCTGGGCCGACGCGGTCGACCACCCCTTCTTCATCATCTACGACCTGGCGATCGGCGGCGGGTTCCCGGACGCCTTCGGCGGGGGCCCGAACGCGTCGACGGTCTCCGGCGGCAAGCTGGTCGTCGACTCGGTGGCGGTCTACAACAAGGGGCCTGGCTCCGGGGGTGGCGGTGGTGGTTCGACGACCGGTCAGACGATCACCGGACCGGGCGGCAAGTGTGTCGACGTGGCAGGTGACGACACCGGCGGAGACGGCACCGCGGTGCAGCTGTGGGACTGCCAGTCGGCGGCAAAGGACCAGCACTGGACCTGGAGCGGCCAGACCCTCCAGACCCTCGGTAAATGCCTGGACATCGCCGGCGGGAACAGCGCCGCGGGTACGAAGTTGCAGCTCGCCACGTGCAACAGCGGCGGCTACCAGGCATGGGTGCGGCAGACCGACGGCTCGCTGAGGAACCCGGCCAGCGGCCGGTGCATCGACTCGCCGTCGGGCGCCACCGCGAACGGCACACGCCTCCAGATCTGGGACTGCAACAGCTCCGGCGCCCAGAACTTCGCCATCGGTACCCCGATCTACGGACCGGGCGGCAAGTGCGTGGACGTGGCGGGTGACGACACCGGCGGAGACGGCACCGCGGTCCAGCTGTGGGACTGCCAGCAGGCGACCTCGCTCGACCAGAAGTGGACGTGGAACGGCCAGACCCTGCGCACGCTGGGCAAATGCCTGGACATCGCAGGCGGTGTCAACGCGGCGGGTACGAAGCTCCAGCTGGCCACCTGCAACGGTGGTGCCTACCAGAACTGGGTCGCCAACGCCGACGGCTCGATGTCCAACCCGGTCACCGGCCGGTGCGTCGACTCACCGTCCGGCGCCACCGCGAACGGCACAGGCCTCCAGATCTGGGACTGCAACAGCTCAGCCGCCCAGAAGTTCGCCCTGGCATGAGAGGGGGGAGGCTCACGGCCTCCGGCAGAAGCCTCCTCTTCGCGTGAGCCGAGGCCGGGTACATCGAAGGGCAGCACCTCAGCCCGTGCGGCCCTTCGATGTACCGCCGGTGAGCACTGGCGCGGGAAACGAGTCGCGAGGACGTCGTGTCCCGCTTCGGCCGCGGGCCGCCGCACGGTGAGACTCACCATGCGGCGGCCGCACCGTGCGGCGTGCCGCGGTCCGGCCGGGACGGGCCCCGGGCGATCTCTCTAGCCGGCCCGGCAGCTCAGGACCGGCGTACCGGCGCCACCCGGTGTCGCACCGAACCCGAAGCCGGTGGAGGAGCCCACCGCGATGGCGCCGTTGTGGTCGGCGTTGTTCGCGGTCACCGTCCTGCCCACCTGGCTGTAGGAGGCGTTCCACATCGATGAGATGGTCTGGCTGCCCGGCCACTCCCACGTGACCTGCCACGACCTGGTCGTCGTGGAGCCCGTGTTGGTGACCGTGATGTCGGCGTTGAATCCGCTGCCCCAGTCGCTGCTCACCTTGTAGCCGGCGGTGCATCCGCTGGAGCCGCCCCCGGTGCCCGCGGTCGTCGCGGCGACCGGCGCGGACGCCGCGGAGGTGTTGCCGGCCGCGTCGCGAGCCCGCACGGTGTAGTCGTAGCGGGTCGCCGCGGTGAGGCCCGTGTCGGTGAAGGACGTGCCGGTGGCCTCACCGGCCTTGGCGTTGCCACGGTAGACGTCGTAACCGGTCACCCCGGTGTCGTCGGCGGAGGCTTTCCACGACAAGGACACACTCGACGCGGTGGTACCGGTCACGGCCAGTCCGGTCGGTGCCGAGGGCGCGGTCGTGTCTCCGCCTCCACCGCCACCCCCGCCTCCGGTGAAGCCCGGGGCCTTGATGGCCGCCAGGTAGCCGTCCTTCACGGTGTCCACGGTCTGCCAGTCGTCCTTGAGGATGCCTCCAGTGTCGCCGGAGTTCGGATTCCACGACCAGAAGGTCCAGTTGAAGCTGTCGGCCCCGTAGGTGTTCGTGGGGCGCAGGTAGTCGACGAGCGCCGCGAGCCACTTCTGGTCGACCGTCGACTGCAGGGTGGTGCCGAACTCGCCGAGCCAGACGGGGGCGATGTTCTGTTTGAAGATGTAGCCCCAGTACTTGTCCCAGACGCCCGGCATGTTCGCCGGGAACGACGGGTCACTGAACCACGGTTGCTGCGCGACGCTGGTGGCGTAGTCGTGGGCCGAGTAGACCACGCGGTTGGCGACACTCAGCCGCACCGGCGCGGTGGCGACCCCGGCGAGATTGCCGCCCCACCAGGTGCTCTGACCGTTCACCGTCTGGACGCCCTCGACGAAGATCAGCAGGCTGGGGTTGACGGACAGGACCGCGTCGCCGGCCCGTTCCGCCGCCAGCCGCCAGTCGGTGCTCGTGTCCCCGCAGCCCCAACAGGCCGGATCGTGCGGCTCGTTGTGCAGGTCGATGCCGATCACGGCGGTGTTGCCCTGGTAACGCGCCGCCAAGGCCTTGAGGTCGGCGATCCAGGTCGCCTCGGGGACGGCGGAGGTGTACCAGAGCGCCGACTGGGCCGAGGAGTCGGGCCGATGACGGTCGAGTACGACCTTGAGACCGATCGAGCCCGCGTAGCCGACGATCTTGTCCATCACCTGGAGCGAGTTGAGACCTTGCAGGTCGGAGTTCAGACCGTTGGCATACGTGATGCCGTTGGGCTGGGTGCCCTTGAAGATGTCGTCGCTGTAGGGCAGGCGGACGGTGTTGTAGCCCAGGGACTTCATCTGGTCGACCATCGACTTGTAGTCGCGCGACCAGAGCCCGTGCGCGACGTAGTTGGACGTCTCGAACCCGAACCAGTTGACGCCTGCCATGCGCACCGGCTGGTTCTGCGCGTCGAGGATCCGGCGGCCCTCGGTGTGCCAGTATCCGGCGCCGGACGCGGCTGCCGCAGGCGACGGGGACGAGGGGGCGGCGGCCGCCCGAGCGGGCACCACCACCGTGAACGGAACGAGAGCCGCGACGGTCGCGGTGAGGAGCGCGACCAGGGCGCGCCTGACGCGGAATGAGGGTGGGTGACGCATGGTGTGGGGGTCCTCTCCGGGTGGGAGCGCTCCCATTCTTGGGCGCGCGTCTCCGTCGGGCAGGCGGACGGGCATCCGGCATGGCGGCTCCCGCGGACCGTCGGGAGTGTCCCGCTCCCGACGGCCGGCTCGTCGAAGCCGGACTGCGCACATGGAAGCCACTAAGCGTGTTCGCGTCAATACCTCGCGCGGCGATCGCGCTCCTCCGCGGAGCTGCCGACCATGGGCATACGCCGGTTCAGGCCTCACCCCCGCACATCCGACCATGGAGGACGCACCCGCCTTCCGGATTCCCCGCCGGAGGCTTCCCGGACCACCCGGGCGTTCGCACCCACGGCGACCTGGCGCGCACACGGACGACCCGCGAGCGAGCCACGCCATGAGGTCGATGAGTGACGAAGCGTCAGCAACCCATCTTTCGCACAGGTGTTGACATCCACTGTCCGCACGTCGCACCTTGGGAGCGCTCCCACCATCACCCTCATGTCCCCGCCGTCACATCAGTGACCGGGCACCGTCCAGCTCGGCAGCGACAACGCCGGGCGCACGTCCGGACGACGCCGCGGCGCGCTCATGTTCGGCGACCCTCCGGCTCCAGCTTGCGCGACGCACACGGTCGCACCTTCGTCATGCCTGAACGCAACGCCCGTCCGGCGGAGTTCCGTCCGGTGTGCCCGAGCCGCGGCACACCGGGTGGCCGCCGGGCGACCCCGCACGCCGACCGTACCCGCCTGCTCTCCCCAGGAGATGGCCGATGCCTTCCCGTAGACCCGACTCCACCGTGCGCCGAAGCGGTCCGAAGCGGACCGCCGCTCTGGCCGTCGGCGCCCTTCTCGGAGCCCTGTCCGTCGCCGCCCTGCCGACCACCGCGACCGCTGCCGCCAAACTCGACAATCCCTACGTCGGCGCGAAGGCCTACGTGAATCCCGACTGGTCGGCCAAGGCGGCTGCCGAGCCGGGCGGTTCGGCCGTCTCCGACCAGCCCACCTTCGTCTGGCTGGACCGGATGGCCGCGATCCAGGGCACCGCCGACGCCCGTGGTCTGAAGGCGCACCTCGACGCGGCCAAGGCGCAGGGCGCCAACCTCGTCCAGTTGGTCATCTACGACCTGCCGGGCCGGGACTGCGCGGCGCTCGCCTCCAACGGTGAACTCGGTCCCGACGACCTGGCCACCTACCAGAGCAACTACATCGACCCGATCGCGGCGATCCTCGCCGACCCGGCCTACGCGAGCCTGCGGATAGTCAACCTCATCGAGCCGGACTCGCTGCCCAACCTCGTGACCAACGCCGGCGGCACGGCGGGCTCCACGACCCAGTGCGCCACCATGAAGGCGAACGGCAACTACGAGAAGGGCGTCGGTTACGCCCTCCACAAGCTCGGCGCGCTGCCCAACGCCTACAACTACATCGACGCAGGTCACCACGGCTGGCTCGGCTGGGACAGCAACCTCACGCCGTCGGCCCAGGAGTTCAAGAAGGCCGCCACCACCAACGGCGCCACCGTGAACGATGTGACGGGCTTCATCGTGAACACCGCGAACTACTCCGCCACCAAAGAGCCGTACGTGAAGGTGACGGACACGGTCAACGGGCAGACGGTGCGCCAGTCGAAGTGGATCGACTGGAACCAGTACGACGACGAGAGCTCGTACGCGCAGGGCCTGCGCACCGCACTCGTCGCGCAGGGCTTCGACGCCGGTATCGGCATGCTCGTCGACACCTCGCGCAACGGCTGGGGCGGTTCGGCCCGGCCGACCGGTCCCGGCCCGACGACCAGCGTCGACGCCTACGTGGACGGCGGCCGCATCGACCGGCGCATCCACGCCGGAAACTGGTGCAACCAGAGCGGGGCGGGTCTCGGCGAGCGCCCGGCGACCGCACCCGACACCGGAATCGACGCCTACGTGTGGGCCAAGCCGCCGGGCGAGTCCGACGGGGCCAGCCAGGCCGTCGACAACGACGAGGGCAAGGGCTTCGACCGGATGTGCGATCCCACGTACACCGGGAACGGGCGCAACGGGAACAACCTCACCGGGGCACTGCCCAACTCCCCCCTCGCCGGCCACTGGTTCTCCGCCCAGTTCCGCCAGCTGCTCGCCAACGCCAACCCGCCCTTGAGCGGATCGGGTGGCGGCGGCGGTGACACGCAGGCCCCCACCGTTCCCGGCGGTCTCGCGGTCAGCTCCACGACGAGCAGCAGCGCCACCCTGAGCTGGAGCGCGTCCACGGACAACACCGCGGTCACCGGATACGACGTCTACCGCGACGGCACCAAGGTCGGCAGCGCCACCACCACGTCCTACACCGACAGCGGGCTCGCCGCCTCCACCACCTACACGTACACCGTCAAGGCCAAGGACGCGGCCGGCAACGTCTCGGCCTCGTCCGCGTCGGTGTCCGCCACCACCAAGGCATCGGGCGGAGGAGGAGGCACCTCGGGGCTCAAGGCGCAGTACAAGAACAACGACTCCTCCACCGGTGACAACGGAATCAGGCCCGGCCTCAAGCTCGTCAACGGCGGTTCCGGCGCCGTCGACCTGTCCAAGGTGACCATCCGCTACTGGTTCACCGGGGAGTCCTCCTCCGCCGGCTACCAGACGTTCTGTGACTGGGCGCAGCTCGGCTGCTCCACGGTGAGGACTTCGGTGAGCGCCGTCGCCCCGAGCCGCACGGGCGCGGACCACTACCTGGAGGTGGGCTTCACCTCCGGTTCGCTGGCGGCCGGAGCGGACAGCGGTGATCTGCAGCTGCGCATGGCCAAGTCGGACTGGTCGAACTTCGACGAGTCGAACGACTACAGCCGGGGCGCCAACACCTCCTACGCGGATGCGGCCAAGGTGACCGTGTACGTGGCGGGCACCCTCGTCTGGGGCACCGAGCCGTAGAGCGGGCGGAACGGACAGGGGCCGGGGCGGAGGCGCTCCGGCCCCCACGCCGTCCGTGCGGGGACGGATCGTGACCGACCGACGGACACGACACCGAACGGCACGGCGTACGGCCACTGCTCGTGACCTGTGGCACGCCGCACGAGGAGGTGGAGCGGCACGACCTCCGTGCCGCGGTCGGGCCGACCGGGATCAGCCCGGCCGGCCTTCCAGTCGCCATGACCGGCCGCCGGGGCGGAGCTAAGGGCTGTCCCCGGTGCGCTTGAGGTTGTCCACGACTTGTTCGCCGATGTCGGCGAACACGTCGATCTGCTCGGGCGTCAGCAGGTCGACGAAGTACCGGTGCACCGATTCGACGTGCAGAGGCGCCGCCGTCTCGATGGTCCGCTGCCCCTCGTCGGTGAGGGTGACGACGGCGCCCCGTCCGTCGGTCACACACTCCTCGCGCGCCACCAGGCCCCGCTGTTCCATCCGGCTCAGGTGGTGGGAGAGGCGGCTGCGTGACCAGAGCATGCGGGCGGCCAGCTCGCTGACCCGGCGCCGGTGGTCCGGGCTGCTGTTCAGGCTGGACAGCACGTCGTAGTCCGGCTCGGACAGCCCGCTGTCGCGGCCCAGGTCACGGGCGAGTTGGGCGTTCAGCAACAGGAACATGCGGCGGTACGCCTGCCACGCGCGTTGTTCGCGATCCGTCAACCAGCGGGGCTCATCGTTCACGGTGTCAGCCTACCCATATGTGGTTGACGTATCACCATCCCGTTCCCTACGGTACTAGGTGACACGTCAATCACTTGGTGACAGGCCCGGAAATCCTCTCCCCGACGGCCCGTCACCGTTCCCGTGCCCGGCCCGGGTCCGTCACGTCCCTCCTACGGACCCGCGCCATTCCCTCGGACGAAGGAACCGGACCATGCCCATGCCCCGTCTGTACATCATTTCCACCAGCACGCGCCCCAGTTCCGCCGGCCGCCCGCTCGCGCGCTGGATCGCCGAACTCGCCGCAGAGCACGACGCGTTCGACACCCGACTGCTCGACCTGGGCGAGATCGCGCTGCCCTTCATGGACGAACCGGAGCACCCGGAGGCGGGCGTCTACCGCCACCAGCACACGAAGGACTGGAGCGCGACGATCGCCGCCGGCGACTGCTTCGTCTTCGTCATGCCGATGTACAACGGCGGCTTCGGCGCCCCGTTGAAGAACGCGATCGACTACCTGTACCAGGAGTGGCAGAACAAGCCCGTGGGGCTGGTCAGTTACAGCGCGGGCAAGAGTGGCGGCGCCCCCGCCGTCGAGATGATCCAGCCCGTACTGGGCCGGGTCGGTCTGCGCCCCGCCCTGCGGACGCTGTCCGTCCCGGCCATCGAGTCGTACGTCGACGAGGAGGGCCGCTTCGCCCCCACGGCCGACCTGCGGACCCGCGCACAGGCGGTCCTCGACGCCGTGGCGGACCTGGCCACGGCCCCCGAAGCGGAGCGCGCCTCAGCCTGAGAGGCCGCCTTCGGGTCAGCCCGGGCCTCCGCTCGGTCGCCTGCCACCCCGGTGCCCGGCCGGCCTCGGGCTGTGGCCCGGGCACCGGGTGAAACAGCGGCAGTACGCCGGGGCTCCCGCCTCCGGCGTGACAGGCCCTGGCCGGGGCTGCCGTCCGTCAGACCACGCTCACCGGATGCCGCACCACCGCGTCGAACAGGTACCCCTGTGTATTCGGCACGGTGATGTCCGGCTGAGTCCGGCCGGCCGTGTCCGTGGCACGGGCCAGCAGGTGGGTGGGGCCGGGTGTGTCGGGCCGCCAGCCGAGGGACCAGCGGGTCCAGGTGCCGACGCGGGGCCGGTCGTGCAGCCGGGCAGGCCGCCAGTGGGCACCGCCGTCGGTGCTGACGTCGACCCGGGCGACGGCTCCCGCGCCCGACCACGACCGCCCGTGCAGTACATGCCCGCGGCCCGCCGTGAACGTGGCCCCGCTCGCCAGCTCGAAGGCGCTCTTCGTGGCCTGCCGGGTGAGCGGCGCACTGCCGCCCTCCGGGTAGGTGGGGCCGAACAGCCGGTAGAAGGTGGTGTTCCAGGGCGAGTAGAGCGGCTGCGCGGACACCTCGATGTCGCCGACCCACTTGATCGACGCGATCCCCACCCAGGAGGGCACCAACACCCGCACCGGATGACCGTGATCATACGGAAGCCGCTCGCCGTTCATCTCGTACGCGAGCAGTACGTCATCCAGGGCCTTGGCCAGCGGCAGCGGACGGCGTACCCGGCCCAGGCTCTCGCCGCCGCTGACGTACTCGGCGTCCAGGCCGCGCGGCTGCACGTCAACGGCGTAGCGGGACAGGCCGGCCCTGCGCAGCACGTCGGCCAGGCGCACCCCCCGCCAGCGTGCGACGCCGACCGCCCCAAGTGTCCACGAGGTGCCGGTGACCGTCTCGCCCTGCTGTGTCGTGTAGTAGGAACGGCCGTTTCCGGCGCATTCGACGAAGGCGGTACGGGTGACGGCCGGCAGCGCCCGCAGATCGTCGTACCCGAACTCCACCGGCCGGTCCTCACCGGGGGTGCCACGCAGCCCGCTCCCCCACAGCCGCAGCCGCCAGTCGTCGGCATCCAGCACGGGCGTGGCTGTGTGGTTGCGTACGAAGAACAGTTCGTTGGGGGTGTGGTGGCCGGTTCCGCGCAGCGCCTCCCAGCGGGTCTCGGCGTTGGTGCCGCGCTCGATGAACCACTCGGGCGGCAGGGGCTTGACGATCGGCCTGTCGGTGGCGTGGGCAGGCCTCGTGGCGCCGAGTGCGGTCCCGGCGGCGGTCGCGGCGAGCAGGGTGAGCAGCCGACGGCGGGTGACCCCGTCGGCCCTGGCCTCACCGGCGAGCCACTGGCGCAGTCTGCGGCGGTCGTACTCGGATTCGTAGCGGTGACCGGCGGGGATGGGTGAAGGCATGGCGGGTCCTCGTCATGACGGGGGATGAACGAGAGGGATCGGCACGAGCGGGGCGCGGGCATCCGCGGACGGGGCCGACACTTACTCAACTGGCTTTTCCAGCACAGCTGTCGACAGATATGCGAGGAGCTGCGTGATCAGCCGGTCGTCCGACACAGCGCGGCGGCCACCCGGACGAGGTCCACGGCGCGGCGGCGGGTCAGCGGTTCCGACAACGGCATGGCGGGATGCAAGCACGTGGGGCGGAAGGTGTCAACGGAGCATTCGCGTCAAGAAGCCGGCTGTCCCGGAACGTCGGCGGCCTGCCGCCGATCGTGACAAGGCGTCCATGGCGCCACTGCCGAGGCCGACCGTCTCATACTCCACCGCCAAGTCACGCGCACGCGCGCCCGGCTCCCGTCTCACTGCCGACGTCCGCGGCCCTGCGTCTCCGGTGTCCGGTGTCCGGCCGGAAAACAGCTGGTCGCACGAGCACGATACAAATCGACCCGCGGAGGTCGCACGAGCCGGCGGAAGGCGACGTCCTGGCCTCGCGGGTTTCGTCTCACTCGCGAGAGGGATGGCGGCGGACGCGAGCCGACCGTCGCGGACGGGACGGCAAAGGGGCGCCGGATCCGCCCCGGGTCCTGCCGATCAAGCTTGCCGGATGCCGCCCATCTCCACGGCGAAAGCGGTCGGCGTGCTGTCGAATCCGCGGAGCGTCTCCCGAAGAGCCCACCCTCCGAGGCCGTCCCTGGTGAACTCCGCGACCGTCGTGGCGGTCGACCCGGCGACCTGTGCGAAATCATGCGCCATCAGCTCCGTATAGCCCTCGACGATCAGCACTCCCGCGTTCGCGATGTCGCCGAAGGTTCGGAGGCCGTGGTCCTGGTGGATGGCCACACCCACCACGACCCGCGCATAGGACGACGCCAGCCGGTCGAGCTCCAGGACCATCACCTCGACGAAGCCGAAGCCCTGACCGGTCTCGCTGTGGCGACTCATGTTGATGGTCCCGTCAGGAGACCTGCTCTCGGTGTGGACGACGTACACCGGGCGTCCGTGAGGGTCGTCCTCTGAATAGGTTGCGGCGATGATGTCGAGATGACGCGGTGGCTGCCCCCAGGGGCTGGGATCCCAGCGGAGCTTCACCTCGACCTTCGCAAGTCCCCTGCCGACACCGCTCACAGGACGCTGCCTCCCCCGCACCAGACCCGTATGGAACGTATATCCATGCCGTCAAGTATGTCTCTCCGCAAGCCTGTTCATGCTGGCCAGGTGCTCTCAGGTTTCACCCACGCGTGCGGGCGAGGGCATGATGCCAGACACTGGCCCCTTTCCGACCTGCCGGTGCTCGCCATGAAGGTCACCTCACGGTCGTCGGGATTTTGGACCTCGACGGTGGCGTACGGATTGCCGGGCGACGGGCATCTCACCACGATCAGCGCGGTACTCAGGGCGGGCTTCTGCGCCGAGTCGGCCGTCGAGCCGGAACGCGACCCCGAAGACCTGCCGCCACCTGTCGTGGACGTCGAACTGCCGTCGTGGTCCTGGCTGGAGCTGCTGCATCCACCGACCCCGCGGTCGTTGCCGTGACGGGTCTTGTGAAAGGTCTTCGCCGAGCGCGAACTGCTCCCGGGGCCACCCCGGTGTCGGGTTTTGAGCGTCGGTGTTCTGCCCTGCCGAGGTGAGGCGGCAGGGCAGAACACCGACGGCGCGGTGAGCGGATCAGCCGAGCGAGACCAGACGCGCGCCCCCGTCGGTCTCGACGATGGTGCCGGTGAGGTTGGCATTGGTGGCGGCCAGGGCCACCACCTCGGCGATCTCCTGTGCCGAGGCGATGTGGCGGACAGGCAGAGTGGCGGCCGTTTGTGCGAAGTACTCGCGCTTGGCGTCTTCCGGTAGGCCGTTCCACCAGGGCGTGTCGACGAGCCCGGGAGAGACGGCGTTCACCCGTATCGGAGCGAGTTCCGCGGCCAGCGGCCTGACCAGGGCCTCGATTGCGCCGTTGAGGGCGGCTATGCCGGCGGTGCCCGGCATGCCGGTCCGCGCGGTGATGGCGCTGAGCAGGGTGATCGACCCGTCCGGTGTGAGGTGCGGTAGGACCGCCTGGATCGTGGTGACGTGCGGCCAGAACTTGGCCTCGAACGCGCGTCGCAGCATCGTCAGGTCGAGATCGGCTACCGGCCCCGGCCCCTCGCTTCCGCCGGCCGCCAGGACCAGCCAGTCGATGCTGCCGGCCGCCTCGGCGAGGGCGCTCATCTCGTCAGGGTTTCCGGCGTCGGCCCGGTGCCCGACCAGCCCGGCGTCGGTGATGGCGAGGTCGTCAAGGCGCTCCTTGCTGCGGCCGGCGATGTGCACCGTGGCACCACGTGCCTGGAGCAGGCGGGCCGTTGCGAGCCCGATACCGGACGTTCCTCCGACTACGAGGGCGGTGCGCTGGGACATGGCGTCTCCTCATTTCGAACCGTCGCGTCTCGAATTAAGCTAGCCTCCATGGTCATGGACAAGCAACCCCCTCCGGAGTCACGCCCGGGACGCAAGCGCAGCGAGGAGAGCCGGATGGCGATCCTGGTCGCGGCGTTCGAACTGGTCGGCGAGGCCGGTTACGCGGGCCTGACGATCGAAGGAATCGCCAACCGCGCCGGATGCGGCAAACAGACGATCTACCGCTGGTGGCCCTCCAGGGCCCACGTTCTCCTCGAAGCACTCGCGGTGAAAGCCGATCTGTACATCACGAACGTCGACCACGGCTCCTATACCGACGACGTACGGGCCTTCCTGGAGGACACGTTCCGGCTCGGCCGCCAGCAGCGCGTCGCCGACATCCTGCGCGTCCTGATGGCGGAGGCCCAGATCAACGAGGAGTTCGGCCAGCTCTTCCGCAGCGCCTTTCTGCAGCGCCGGCGCGACGCGCTCCAGGTCGTCCTCGACCGGGCCCGGACACGGGGCGACCTGCCGCCCCGCCCTGCCGCGTCCACCGTCCTGGACATCGTGTTCGGCACCTTGTGGTACCGCCTCCTGGCCACGCGCCAGCCCATGGGCGACGACCTCGTCGAGGACCTCACGGCCACCCTCACGCAGGCCGCGCAACCCCCGACCGACACAGCGATCGACCTGGGAGACCAGCAATGACCCTTTCCCGCGCCATCCTCATCACCGGGGCCACCGACGGCCTCGGCCTGGCCCTGGCCGAACGCCTGGCAGCCGACGGCGCCGACCTGATCCTGCACGGCCGCAACCAGGCCAAACTCGACCGCATCGCAGACCAGTTCGCGGCCCGCGGCTTATCCAGGCCCCGGACCGTGACCGCGGACCTCGCCGACCTCGGCCAGGTCCGCCGCATGGCCGCTGAGATTCGCGCGTCGGTGGACCGACTCGACGTCCTGGTGAACAACGCCGGCATCGGCGGCGGGCATCCGGACGGCCGCACCCGCCGCATCAGTGCAGACGGCCACGAGCTGCGCTTCGCCGTCAACTACCTCGCCGGCTTCCTGCTCACCCTCGAACTCCTGCCGCTGCTGCGCGCGTCAGCGCCGGCCCGCATCGTCAACGTCGCCTCCATCGGCCAGCACCCGCTCGACTTCGAGAATCTGATGCTGGAGCGCGACTACGACGGCATCCGAGCCTACGGCCAGAGCAAACTCGCCCAGATCACCTTCGGCTTCGAACTCGCCGCACGCCTGCCCGCCGACGAGGTCACGGTCAACAGCCTCCACCCCGCCACCTACATGCCGACCAAGATCGTCCTCGCCGAGATCGGACACAGCATCGACACGCTGGACCAAGGAGTGACCGCCACCCACCGGCTCGTCACCGATCCGGCACTCGCCGGTACCACCGGACGCTTCTATGACCGCACCCGCGACGCACGCGCTCATTCCCAGGCATACGACAGCGAGGACCGACTGCGCTTGTGGCAGGCGAGCCTGGAACTCACCAAAGCCCAGAGCCCCCTGTGTTGAGTGCCGCTGAAGTTGAGGCCGTGGGCATGGCCGCCGTCCTGCCCGACGCTCGCAGGACCAAGGGCCGCAGACTACGGCCCGTCGTGATCCACTTCTCGTGATCGGCCTGTCTGCATGCCCGTTGCCGCCGCCCGTCCGATCGTCCTGACCGCCTCCGAGCGGCACCGACTGAAGAAGGCGGCCTACGGTCACAAGACCGAGCACCAGGCCCGCCAACGTGCCACCGTCGTGCTGCATGCGGCCCGCGGGTGCTCCAACGCACGCATCGCCCGCGAGACCGGCCTGCACATAGACACCGTGCGGACCTGGCGCGGCCGCTTCGCCCACGGCGGGCTGCCGGCCCCGGCCGACCGCAAGCGCAGCGGGCGCCCCGCACGTGCAGGTCGCCGAGACCAAGGCGCTGGCCTGCCGGCTGCCCGCCGAGGCCGGGGCACCGCTGTCGCGGTGGTCGTGCCCGGAACTGGCCGCCGAGCTGACCGCGCGCGGCATCATCGAAACCGTCTCGGCGTCCACGGTGCGCCGCTGACTGCACCAGGACGCGCTCAAGCCCTGGCAGTACCGGTCCTGGATCTTCATCCGCGACCCGAACTTCCGCGCCACGGCCCAGCGGGTCCTGGACTTGTACGCCCGTACCTTCGACGGCGAACCGCTTGGCGAGGACGAGTACGTCATCTCCAGCGACGAGAAGACCTCCATTCAGGCGCGCTGCCGCTGCCACCCGACCCTGGCGCCGGGGCAGGCCCGGGCGATGCGCGTCAACCACGAATACGACCGCGGCGGCGCGTTGGCCTGCCTGGCCGCCTACGACGTCCATCAGGCACACCGGGTCAGCCCGCCGAACCCAGCAGACCCGGCGCCCGTTCAGAAAGCAGGCCGATGACCGTGCTGGTGCAGGCGTGGGCGGTGGACTCGCTGATCCCGAACCCGGCAGCGATCTTCGCCAGGGTGGTGTGCTCTCGCAGATAGACCAGTGCCACCATCGCGCGCTGGGACGGGCGGAGCTTGCAGCGCCGATCACCCTCGCGGGTGACGATCAGCATGGTGACCCATTCCACGAGCCCGTGGGGCAGGTCGAGTGCGGCAGGATAGATAACCAACGAGGCCCCCGAGCAGCGTGATTGAGACGTCAGACATCTCGATCAGCAGCCCGGGGGCCTCGCCCGTTGCGGCTCACGGCCATCACCCGATCGGTGGCCACCTCGAAGAAGCTCAGTCAGACGCCGAACCATGCTTGGACGACAGCCTGGAGCAGGCCCCTACTCGGTGACCAGACATGGGGCCGACGGTCTACACGTGATCCGCCCACCCCGAGCCGGGAAGACGCATATGCCGTTGACATAATCCGCGCATGCCGACCCGAGACACGATCCAGTACGCCCCCGACGCGGGTCTCCTCATGATCCCGGGTGATCCGACGAAGGACCTCGCCCCGGGGTTCGCGGTCTTCGACGACTCCGTGCCCGCTCTGCGCACGTTCGTCCTGGGCCGACTGCAAAAGGAAAACGTCAGGCCGGCACCGCCCAAGGCGAAGTGCGATGCCGTCATACCCGTACGCGTGGGTCTCGTCCCCCGGCCCGACAACGACTACGACACGAGTGCCGTGTCGGTCGCCGCCCCGCCCCACCACGGCAGGTCCGTTCTCGACCGGCACATGGGCTATCTCTACAGCAGCGCGCTGCACGTCACGAGCGAGAGCATCCGCGATCTCACCGAGGAGGCCGGGACGCCCGTCGGCTGCCACGGATGGATAGAACTCCACGACCTCGAAGCCGATGACCGCTTCGACGACGAGGACGGCGAGGACGAGGACGACGCGGACTGGGAACCCAGCCGCCACGAGTTGGTGTCGTGGACGGAGCAGAAGGCCTTCGGCTATGCGGTCGGTTCCGTACGGGTCCTGCTGCCCGAGCGTCAGACCGTGCGCGCCCTCGTGGACTCGTACCTGGCCGCTCATCGGCAGGAGGCCGACCGGTGCACGGAGAAGGAGCCGGCCCCGACCGGTGTCGAGCAAGGCCTGCGCCGGGCGCTCGCCGAACGGCTCGCCATCCGGCTGCGGACCGGTCTGAGCCACCGCGCCGCCGGCGGGTCCTGGGGCCGGGAGACCGAGCTTGACCGCGCGCGGCAGCGCCGAGACGCCGAGGCGCGGCCGCTCCTGCGCGCCTGGGAGGCGTACCGGAGCTCGCCACACGGTTTCCGTGACCTGCGTGCCGTCACCCGGTCCGTCTTCCAACACACCCGGATCCTCGTCCTGGACGGGTCCGGCGTGGAGGTCGGGCAGTACCACCAGCCGGACGGCCCGCTCACCCTGGTCGACGAGCGGGTGCGCACCGAGGCACTCGACGCGCTGCGCGCGCACGGGGTGGACGTGGACACGCCCGAAGATCTGCCCCTCGGCGGCTTCCCGGACGCGGTGGTCGTCGTCGGCGGAGGCAGGTGGTCGATCCGGCTCTCGAAGCCGGGGGTGTCGCGGGGCGGACTTCCCGAAGCCGGCTGGTTCGACCCGGACTCGGGCACGCTCACCGTTTACGCCGCGCCGCTCGCCGAGCCGTTGGCGGTGCTGCTGCGTCGGCACGGCGTACGGCCACTGCTCGTGACATGGGGCGCGCCGCACGAGGAGGTGGAGCGGCACAACCTCCGTGCCGCGGTCGCACCGACCGGGATCAGTCCGGTCAGCCGCTCCAGCCGGGTGACGGCCGCCACGCAGCGGCTGATCCCGGAACCCCACCGCCGCTGGCTCGACGCGAAGCCCGACGACAGGGAGGCGCCTGCCGCGAAGGCGGGGAGCCTGCTGCCGCCGCTCATCGACAACGCGGCGGAGAACCCGTACTACCGGCGGGCCCTGGAGGCGCTGTTCGGGTCTCCCGTGGACCTGGCGGAGCGCGGGCCGTGCCGGCTCTGCGGGCGCTCCTCCCAGTCGGCACGCCCGGGACTCTTCTACTGCCACGGCTGCTGCGCCCTGGCGAGGAACGGGGTACTGCGCGACACGGGAGCGGACGGAGCGTGGACGGAAGCGATCGTGTACGCGCTGCGCAGGCTCGCGGAGATCGAGTTCTCCGGGCCGCCGTCCCTCGCCCAACTGGACCGTATCTGCGTCCCGTCCGAGGACCGCGCTCGGGTCGACGAGGCGATGCTCTGCCGTTTCCTGGTGCCGCGCCCTGGCTCCGCCCTGCTGAGCACGCGGCCGACACGCCCGGCCCGCACCTGGACGGAGTGGCTGGGACACGCAGGACTCCTCACGGACGGGGTCCGCACCTCGATGGGCACGGCAACCACGGCCACGGACGGGCACCTGTGCCGCTCCCTGTTCGAGCGGCACGTGGACGACTTCCTCCACCACCGGGGCGTGGCCCACGAACCGGAGCCTGCCTACCCGCGGCACCCGGAACTCAACACGACCGGCCTGCGGGCGGACTGGCGCCTGGCGGACGGCACATTCGTCGAAGCCCTGGGCCTCATGACCAAGGAGGCATACGCGGCGAAGGTCGCACGCAAACGGGAACTGGCCCGCCACCACGGCCTGCGCCTCATCACCATCACGGCCGAGGACCTGGGCCGCCTCCCGGAGGTCTTCGCGGAGCATTTGCAGCGTGGCCACTGATCGGGTGACGGCGATGGCAGCGAGCAGGCCACAACGCACAAGGCTCCCGTGCCGTTGAGGGAGGTGTCCGAAGTCTCAACCCACCGGCACAGGAGCCTTGTTGGTTTCCCATCCTGCCGCACTCGACCTGCCGCACGCCCTGGTCGAGTGGGTCACGATGCTCATCGTCACCCGTGAGGGTGACCGCCGCTGCAAGCTCCCACCGCACGCGCTGGTCGCCTTGGTGTACCTGCGCAAGCACGACACCCTCGCGCAGATCGCCGCCGGCTCCGGCATCTCGGTGGGTACCGCCCACGCCTACACCCAGGCGGTCGTCGATCTCCTTGCAGCACGGGCTCCCGGCCTGCTCAGGGTGCTGCGGGAGAACGGTCCGGAGTTTGTCCTGCTGGACGGCACCCTCGCCGGGTGCGACCGCGTCGGCGACAGCCGCGCCGACCACTCCGCCAGACACCGCCGCCACGGCGTGAACGTCCAGGTCGTCACGGACCCGGCCGGACACGTGCTGTGGATCTCACCGGCCTGCCCGGCCGGTCCCACGACCTGATCGCGGCCAGCACCCACCGGATCATCAGCATCTGCGATCGCCAGGGCGTCCCGGTCCTCAAAGCCGTCCTCACCCTGGAGAGGCAACGCTGAAAACGCTCCGTGGACGGGGGCTGGGTCTTGATGATGACTCCTGCGGTGCGGTTCGGGCTACGGTGTTGGATTCCGGGGTGTCGGGTTGGGGCCAGCCGGTGCAGGCGTGCCCGCGCCTGGTGACGACAGGTAGGAGCCGGCGGTGGAGATGGGCGAGCAACTCATTTCCCGGACGGATGCCGCCTACCAGCGGTGGTTGGCGTCGGTCACCGACGACGTCGTCGCCGGTGGAGTGGTCATGTACTGCCTGGAATCCCTGCTGGAGCGCAACACGACCTACGGAATCGACGAGTGGCTCACGGGCTACCTCATGATCGGCCAAGAAGGCGATCGGGGATTCTTCCTCAGGTGCGACGACGGCGGCGGCCCGGTGTTTTGGGCCGGCCTGGGCGGTCTCGGCGAAGTCGACCTCGATGTTGCTGCCCCGGTGTTCGAGGTGTGGCTGCGTTCCGGTTTCGCCCTGCCCCCCGACCCGGAGCCAGAACTGCCGCCAACCGCCGACGTCTATGTGGGCAGGATTCCGGTCGATGGAGTTCAGCTGCTGGTACGGGCAAGGAAGCTGCTGGGGGTGGATTGGCGGTTCGGGGATCTTAAGGGCCTGCTCGCCACCCAACCGTTCCTGGCGGCGAGGTCAGCTCATTTGTACGCGCTGCGCCGCGACCTGGAACACGCCCCCGGGTTGCGGCCGTACCTGTTCTACGCCACCGACCACGGCCTGGAAGCGGTATGGCCGACCGACAGCCCGGAAGGCCGGTGACTTGGCACAAGTTCAGGTGTCGAACCAAGGCCGTCCCCGATGACGGCGGATCGTATGGCGAGCCGTTGTGTGCACGGGGCTACTGGCCCATTCCGCGCAAGGTTTTGACTACGGATAGTTGTCACGTGGTGCGGTCGTGCTCGATGTGGAGGATGACCAGTGCGGCAGCGACGATCTTCCCGATCCGCCAGGGATTCAGGCTGACGTTGCGCAATGCTTTGAAGGCCATCTTGAGCAGGGAGTTTCCGCGTTCGCCGATGGCGCGCAGGCTGTTGTGGGTCTGGTTGAGCTGCTGCTGGAGCAAGCCGAGCCGGCCGTTCTTGGGTTTCTTGAACGCGACGGTGATGACGCCGCACTCGCCTTCGTAGCCCAGGTCTCCGAGGGTGCGCAGGTCGGCGGCGGCCTCGGTGAGGGCGGGCAGGATCTCGGTGTGGGTGCGGATCGCGGATTCGATCCGTTGGGCCAAAGCCCGGGCATCATGGTTGGCAGGGCCGACGCTCATGACCACGAGGACAGCCACCCGGAGGAAGGCCCTGGCTCCTGCCCACGCGGGCGGGTGCAGGATGCGGCCTCAGCGGCTGGTGAGGTTGTCGGCGATCACGGCGCCCAGACGTCGTCGGACACCTCCATCGGCGGACCCCGGTTGGCGATGGTGAGCACCGCGCCGTCCAACTGCCCGTGGTCTCCGCGAGTCGGGCGCGTACAGCACCGCTGTCCAGGTCGGAGACGTCAACGACCCGCAGGTGCGGGGTGCCGGGAGCGGCGTCGGCCACGTGGTCGGCGAGGCCGTGCTGCCGGGCCTCGCTGCGGCAGGCCGCCACCGGGATGGCGTCCAGCTCCAGGAGTGCGCGCGTCGCCCCTTCCCCGCTGACACCGCCTGCGTCGGCGATGAGCACGGTACGGCCCCACAGAAAGGATTCCTCAAGGGGTACCGATAACTGGACATTTCGAGCGGGGCAGCCATCGGCAGCACTAATGACCAGATGTACATTGAGAGGATCAGTAAGGAACCTCCCGGCACCCCTGCCGTAGTCAGGAAACGCGTCCGCGCCCCCGAAGCCCACCGCGAGGCGATTCTGGAGGCGGCGCGGGCCGCGTTCGCCGAGCGGGGCTACACCCGTGCCACCATCCGGGAGATCGCCGGGCGGGCCGGTGTCACTCACGGTCTGGTCATGCGGCACTTCGGCTCGAAGGAGCAGCTGTTCCTCGCGGCCGTGCCCGGACCCCGGGACCTGCCCGAACTGCTGCCCGGCCCGCCCGAGACCATGCCGGAGCGGCTCGTGGCGTACCTGACGCGCACTCTCCGGTGCCTCCTCGAGCCCGTCGGTCCTCCTGAGTCCTCCGAAGGGACCTCCCCGTCATGACGGAACAGAGCCTCACCCACGTCGCGTTACCCCCGTCCCTCACCGGCCGGACGGTACTGCCGTCCGACGCCCGCTACGAGCGGGTGCGCCACGGATACGTGCACCGGGGCGCCCCGGCCACGGTGATCTTCCCCGAGAGCGTGGAGGAGACGGCCGTGGCACTGGCGTACGCCCGCGCCAGGGGCACAGTGGTGTCCGTGCGCAGCGGCGGGCACGGCATCAGCGGACGGTCGACCAACGACGGCGGTGTCGTCGTTGACGTCTCCCGCCTCGACGACGTCGCGGTGCTGGACCGGACGCGACGCCGGGTCCGGATCGGCGCGGGTGCCCGCTGGGGGAGAGTTGCACAGATCCTCGCCCCGCACGGGCTCGCCATCAGCTCCGGAGACACCGGCGACGTGGGCGTGGGCGGGCTGGTCACCGCGGGCGGCATGGGCTGGTTCGCGCGGCGGGACGGGCTGACCATCGACCATGTGACGGCCGTCGAAATCGTCCTGGCCGACGGCACTTTCGTCCGTGCCGACGCGGAGCACCACCCCGACCTGTTCTGGGCGGTCCGGGGCGCGGGCGGCAACTTCGGCGTCGTGACGGCGGTGGAGCTGGAGGCGTCCGAGACCGGCGATGTCGTTTTCGCCAACCTGGTCTTCGACGCGCGGGACACCGCGTCGCTCGTCGAGGAGTGGGGAGCCGTCCTCGATGCCGCGCCCCGCGAGCTCACGAGCTTCCTCACCCTCATGCCCGCCGCACCGGGCCGCCCGGCCATGGCCCACGTCGCCGCGGTCTACGCAGGAGACCGACCGGACGCCGCCCAGCGGGTGTTGACTCCCCTGCTGGGCCTGGGCCCGCTGCTGCGCCAGGAGGCGGTGCTCGCCCCGTACCCGGCGCTGGTGCCGGTCGGCGGCGCCCCGCACCACGGGCAGGGCCTGGGCGCCACCCGCTCCGGACTGCTCGACCGCGTCTCCACGCACACCGCCCGCTCCCTCGCGGACGCGCTGGCGTCCGGGCAGGTACTGATGGGGCAGTTCCGTTCGGTGGGCGGCGCGGTCAACGACGTCAGTCCATCGGCCACCGCCTACACCCACCGCACCCAGAACTTCCAGCTGCTCTCCGCGACCGTGCCCGAACGGGTGCGCTCCCTCGACGCCCACTGGGCACGGCTCGCCCCGGAGGTGAACGGCATGTACCTCAGCTTCGACACCCGCCGCTCCCCCGAGGTCCTCGCCGAGGCGTTCCCCGAGCCGGCCCTGACCCGGCTGCGCGCGCTCAAGACGCGGTACGACCCGGAGAACGTCTTCGACCGCAACTTCCCGCTGCGATGAGAGCGGTTTCCGGGGACTTACCGGGGGCTGTCAGGCCTCGCCGTGCGTGCGGGCGCCGTCGATCGCCGCCTGGTACGACGTGGCCGCCATCTCCTTGAACTGGAGGAGCCGGGGCACGTGCGCCGACTTGGTCAGCTCCGCGTGCAGGAACGTCAGGTCGGAGGCGAGGCCCACCATGCTGAGCGCCGCCTTCAGGTACGGCTCCTGGTGGTCGAAGTCGTGGCGGGGCGTGCCCGGCCCGTAGGCGCCGCCGCGCGCGGAGGCCACGACGACCCTCTTGCCGGAGAGCGGGCCCTGGCCGGTGGCCGGGTCGGCGATCAGCGGCGCGATCAGGACGCGGTCGAACCACGCCTTGAACGTGGACGGCACCGAGAAGTTGTACATCGGCACGCCGAGCAGGATCGTGTCGGCCGCGAGGAGCTCCTCGATCAGCGGCCAGGTCACCGCCCAGCTCGCCGCCTCCTCGGGCGTCCGCGCCGCCTCGCGGGCCGCCTCGAGGTCGCGCACGCCCTCCGCCTCCAGGCGGTGCATGACCTCGATCTGCGCGTGGTCGACGTGCGGTACGGGGTCGGCGGCCAGGTCACGGTAGACGTAACCGCCGTCGGGGTTGGTCTTGCGCCAGGCCTCCGCGAACTCGCCCGAGATCTGGCGGGAGACCGAGCCCCGGCGGGGGCTGGAGTCGAGATGGAGCAGTGTGGGCATGGCGGAAGTCCCTTGTCTGGTTGGCGCGTTGGAGGGAGTCGATCTCCATTGAAGTCGCCGCCAGGACCGTTGTCTCGTAATCTGGCGTGATACTTCTTAACCAGAAGCGTTAGCGAGGATGACGGTGCTGGACGTACGGAAACTGGTGCTGCTGCGCGAGGTGGGGGCCCGGGGCTCGATCGCCGCGGCCGCGCAGGCACTCAACTACACGCGTTCCGCGGTCTCCCAGCAGCTGTCCGCCCTGGAGTCGGAGACCGGCGCCGCGCTGTTGGACCGCGGCAGCAAACGGGCCGAACTCACCGCCGCCGGACGACTGCTGGTGGCTCACACCGAGCGCGTCCTCGCCCAACTTGAGGCTGCGGAAGCGCAGTTGCTCGCCCGAGACGGCAAGGTCACCGGCGAGCTGCGGGTGGGAGTACCGCTGCACGAGGGGCCGGCTCTGCTGGTGCCGGCGTTGAACCGGTTGCGCGCACGTCATCCGGAACTGCGCATCACCCTGCACGGCGTCGATCCCGACAAGGGCCGGCAGACGGTCCGGCTGGGGCGGCTCGACGCCGTCCTGGCCTCCGGCTACCCGCAGGTGCCCGAGCCGCGGGTGCCGGGGCTGCACGAGGAGGAGGTGATCAGCGACCGCATCCGTCTGGCCATCGCGCCCGGTCACCCGCTCGCCCGGAGCGAGGGGCCACGTGACCTCGCCGAGTTCGCGGATCAGCCGTGGCTGCTGGACCGGACGTCCAGGCTCGGGCAGTTGGTCCTGCACCTGTGCGCCGACGCCGGTTTCGTCCCCGACATCGTCTCCGACATCGGGGACATGCAGGCCGTGTTCGGGCTGGTCTCGCTGGGCTGGGGCGTCGCGCTCGTCCCCGACCTGGTGCCCGAGCGGCCGGGGCATCCGGTCGCCCGCATCGCTCTGAAGAGGATCCGGCCCATCCGCCGGATCACCCTCGTGGTGCGCGAGGGCGCCCTGGACAGCCCGCCGGTGGCGGCCCTGCTGCCGGCCGTACGGGAGGCGGCCGACGAGCTGCGTCGATCCTCGGCGAACCCGATCCACCACCCAACGACAGACGAGCTCCACCCGCCGGGGGCCGACGAGCTGTGCCGAGGCGAGGCCGGCCGGCACCCCCGACCCGCAGCGGACGAGTCGCGCCTGCCGGCGGCCGAAGAACCTCCTCGGCCCACGGCATGAGGGCCTCGTCAGCCGCCGGCTGACGACTGCCTCCGCGCCGACCGACCAGCCGCTTCCGCCCCGGCGACCAGTTCGCTCCCGCCCCGGCGACGGACCGTTCATCCCGCCGTGGCGGACCAGCGTGGATAGCTGCCAAGGAAGCGCACCTCCAGGCCCCGGGCCTCCACGGCCGCCATGGCCAGGCGCAGCGGGCGGGTGTCGATGTGGGCGTCGACGTCGAGGAACAGGTCGTAGCTGCCGAGTGCCCGGCCCGTCGGCCAGGGCTGGATCCAGGACAGGGCAATGCCGAGGGTGCGGAACTCGTTGAGGACGTTGGGGACGAGGGCCGGGCCCGCGGTACTCAATGACACCAGCAGGGAAGTGCGCTCGCGTGCGGTCCGGGCCGGGTGGGACCAGCGGGGGGCCACCGACACGAACCGGGTCACGGCCCCCGCCTCCCGGCCCAGGCCGGTGGCGAGGATCCGCAGCCCGTACAGGCCGGCGGCCGGCGCGGCCGCGATGGCCGCGGGGCCGGGGGCGCCCGCCTCGGCGACCTCCCGGGCGGCCGCGGCGGTGGAGGCGGCGGTCCGGGTGCGGGCCCCGGGCAGCCGGGTGCGCAGCCAGTCCTCGCACTGGCCCAGCGCGTGCGGGTGGCTGTGCACCACGGTCACCTCCTCCACCGCGACGCCCTCGGGGGCCATGAGCGCGAAGGACACCGGCACCTCGACCTCGGCGTTGATGTGCATCTCCGCCGAGGCCAGCTGGTCCATGGTGGCGGGTACGACGCCGCGCACCGAGTTCTCCAGCGGCACCACCGCCGCTTCGCACTCACCCCGGCGGGCCGCCTCCAGTGCGGCGGGCACGCTCGGGAACGGACGGTGCGCCGGTTCGCGGCCCGGAGGGAGGGCCGACAGGAGCCGGCGCAGCGCGGTCTGTGTGAAGGTCCCCTCCGGGCCGAGGTAGGCGTACGTCATCGTCGCCCGTCAGCTCTCGATCACACGGTGGAACGCGACGGTGTCGAAGATGTCCTCCATGCGGACGGCCCGTCCGCCGCGCAGGACCCAGGAGTGCACGAACGGCTGAGTCTCCGTGTACCCGCTCAGGGAGGTGATGTCCCGGTGGCCGAAGACGACCACACGCTCGCCCTCGCGGACGAACTCGGCCGGGTGCAGCCGCATGCCGCCGAGGACGGTGGGCACGTGGGCGAGGAACTCCTTGACGCCGGCGTGCCCGTGCTTGGCGCCGCCGAGGCCGTACTTGTCCATCCCCTCGGGATGCACCCACTCGATGTCCGGATCGAAGGCGTCCAGGAGCGCGCCCGCGTCGCGGGCTGCGAAGGCGGCGTAGGCGGCGTGGATCGGTGCCAGCGGATCGGTGCTGTCGGCGCTGCCGCCGTTTTCGGTGCTGTCGGTCATGACGGGAGCCGGTCCTCTCACTTCTTGAGGTGTTCGGGGTAAAGGGCCGCGAGGGTGCGCCGGATGCCCTCGCGCCACGGCACCCTGCACGGTCCGGTGAGCGAGCGGCGCAGCGTCGGGTTGAACTGGTAGGTCTCGCGGGTGACTTCGCTCGGTACGAGCTTCGCCTCGACCCCCGTGAGCTCCTCCAGGTAGCGGACGCAGTCGGTGACGCCGACGGACTCGTCGCCGCCCCAGTTGGTCAGGGTCACCGGGACGCTCGCCGCGTTCCACAGGTGCGGGACCTGCTCGACGAGGTCGTCCGTGTACAGCAGCGAGGTCCAGTTCTGGCCCTCCAGCGGGACCGGGATCGGCTCGCCCGCGAGCATCCGTTTGAAGTAGAGCATCGGTACGCCGCCGTAACCGCCCGGCCCGTAGGCGATGTTGAGGCGGGCTATGACAGTCGGCAGGCCGAGGGTCTGCGCGAACGCCCGGACCGTACCCTCGGCCGCGATCTTGACCACGGGATAGGCGGGCAGCCAGTCGGCCTTGCCGTCCAGCGGGTCGGTCTCGGTGTACTTGTGGTCGAGGGTCTGGCGGGCGTACAGGGCGCCGGTGGAGACGTACAGGAACGCCTCCGCGGTACGGCAGTGGGTCATCAGGCGCCCCACGGCGACCGAGTTGACCTCGACGGCCGCGTTGAAGTCGCCGTCCTCTCCGCGGCGCACCGCTGAGTGGAAGACGTGGGTGAAGTCCTCCGGCAGGCCCTTGAGGGAGCCGGCGCCGGTGTCGTCCATGTCCCAGTGGAAGGTGCGGATGCCGTGCCGGGTCAGCTTCTCCTCGGCCCCGGGGGCGCCGAAGCGACCCAGCGCCCACACCTCGTTGCCGTCGGCCAGCGCCTCGGCCACCGGTCCCGCCACCTGTCCGGTGGCACCGGTCACCAGGATCTTCTTGCCGTTCACGTACTGCCCCTCCTCGGGGTCGGGGGTCGGTGGTCCGTGGGGTTCAGGCGTCGCCGAGGGCGCGGTCGAGCTCCTTGCGCAGGATCGACTGGAAGGCCGCCACGTGCGCCGGGCCCATCAGCGTGTAGTGCTCGCCGGGTACGTCGATGTAGCGGTTCTCGCCGGTGGCGTGTTCGTCCCAGCGGCGCAGCTCGTTGTCCAGCCAGTCCTCCTTGGTGCCGCGCAGCGGGATGGCGTAGAAGACGCTCATGGAGCGGACTCTGCCGCCGGGCGAGTAGCCGCGTCCGAGGTTCGTGAGGCCGTCTGCGAGTTCCGCCCATGCCTTGAACCTCTCGAAGGTGAGGTCGAGTTCGGCGAGGCGGCCCGCGGGCGCCTGGTCGATGAAGTGTGCGAGCTGCTCATCCTTGGACAACGACCTCAGCTGCGCGGGCAGTTCGAGCGACTGCTTCTTGTCGATCAGCTCCAGGAAGAACGCCAGGTTGGCGGCGGTCTCGACGAAGTCCAGCTCGTTCATGCGGTACTTGATGTGCGGCGGCAGGTTGAAGCTGCCGACGAAGTCGACGCGCTCGCCCTGCGCTTCGAGCACCTTGGCTATCTCGAAGGCGACCGCGCCGCCGTACGAGTACCCCGCGACGGCGTACGGGCCGTGCGGCTGGCGGGAGCGGATGGCTCTGACGTACGTGTCGACCATCTCGGCGAAGCTCTCGAAGGGCTTCTCGCCGGGGTTGAAGCCGCGGGCACGCAGTGCGTAGAACGGCCGTTCGCCCACGAAGTACTTGGCGAGGTTGACGAAGACGAGGACCTCGCCGACGCCCGGATGGACGCAGAACAGCGGGGTTTTGTCGCCGGTGACCTGCATCGCAACGATCGGGTCGTACTCCCCCTCGCCGTCCGCGGCCCCGTCGAGGTGGGCGGCCAGGGCACGCACGGTGGGGGCCCGCAGCACGGTGATGATCTGCAGGCCGTCCGCGCCGAGGCGCTGGGCGACCAGGGAACGCAGGCGCAGGATGTCGAGTGAGGTGCCGCCCAGGTCGAAGAAGTTGGCGGTGACACTCATCAGGTCGGGGGCGGTGTCGAACATCTCGGCGTAGATGCCGGCGAGGACTTTCTCCGTGTCGCCCTTGGGCGCGGTATGGCCGCCGAGCCGACGCAGAACCAGGTCGTCGACGACGCCCGTCACCTCGTCGTACGCCCCGGCCTCCAGCCGCTTGCGCATCAGCGCGCGCTGGATCTTGCCGAGGCTGGTCTTGGGGAAGGCGTCCTTCGGCAGCGGAAGGATGAGTGCGGGCCGGAAGCCCCAGTGCATGACGACGCTGCTGCGCACCGCGCTCAGCACCCGGTACAGGGCGAGCTCGTCGCCGTCGGCGCACTCCGGATGGAAGGCGACCACGAGTTGCTCGGTGTCGCTGCCGGGGGCGCGGGTGGGGAAGGCGGCGACAAAGGAGTGGGCCACGTCGTCGAGGCCTTCGAGGAGGGTCTCGACGTCGTGGCTGAAGTAGTTGACGCCATTGACGATGACGCTGTCCTTGTTGCGCCCGACGAGGGTGAGCCGGCCGTCGTCGATCCGGCCGAGGTCACCGCTGCGGAACCAGCCGTCGGGGGTGAAGGCGTCCTGTGTGGCCTGCTCGTTGTTGTAGTAACCGGTTGTGATCATCGGGCCGTTGAGCTGGAGCTCGCCCACCCCGCCCGCGGGCAGTTCGCGGTGCGCCTCGTCGGCGACGCGGATGCGCAGCCCCTCGACGGGCCGTCCCAGGTTGGCGAACTCCTGGGCCTGGTCGGCAGCCGGGAAATCGACCGAGTAGATGCTGCCGGCGCAGGTCTCCGACATGCCGAACGCGGGCCACAGGACGTCAGCACGCAGCCCGTACGGCGCGAAGCGGCTGAGGAAGGTCTCGCCGGTGGTGCGGACGACGGCCTCGCCGCCGCTGATGACGTGCCGCAGCCGGGACAGGTCGATCTCGTCGCCGTCCTCCTCGCCGAGCCGGTCGGCCTGCGGATTGATCAGCCCCAGCAGGAAGTTGGGGGTGAAGGTCATGGTGACGCCGAAGCCGGAGATGATCCGAAGGAAGTTCAGCGGCTCCTGGAGCACCACGGGCGCTTCGACGTGCAGCTGGGTGCTGCCCGCGTACAGAGGCAGCAGGTGGCATTCGAGGAGGGCGGCGACATGGTCGAAGGAGACCCAGTTGAGGCTGATGTCCTGGGCGGTCAGCCCGTGGTAGCCGTTCTTGGCGGCCATGGAGGCGAGCAGGTTGGCATGGCTGAGCATCACGGCCTTGGAATTGCCGGTGGAGCCCGACGTCAGCACGAGGACGGCGGTGTCCTTGGGATCGGCCTCGTGGAAGGAGACCGCGGGGTGCTCGGCGTGCAGATCCTCCAACGGGACGACGGACAGGCCGTCGGCACGCGGGAGTTCGGCGGCGAGGGTGGCGCTGGTGACGATCAGCGGATGGCCGAGAAGGGTGTCGACGTGCGTCAGCTGGGCCGCCCAACGCTCCGGGTCGCCGCCCAGGGCGGCCATCGGGCATGGCACGAACCCGCCGAGCTGGCAGGCCCAGAACGCGGCGACGAACTCCCGCGGTTTCTCCAGGAGCAGGACGACCTTGTCCCTTGGGGCGAGGCCGCGTTGCCGCAGGCCGGTGAGGACCGAGCGGGCCTCGTCGAGGAGGCCGGAATAGCTCTGCAAGGGTGCGTCCTGGTCGTCCGCGCCCCGGGGGTAGCGCAACCCGGACTCCGTGTGGTCCCGGGCGGCGTCGCGTAACAGGTCCACGATGGTCCGCGTCCTCGTCACGGCTGTGGTCATGCGGGATGCCTTCTTCCTCTGAGTCGGCCGTCGTGCCCGGGATCACCGGAACGGCGTGCTCAACGATGTACGGAAAGCGGAAAGTCGTTCGGGCGTGCTGGTGAGTCACGCTCGACCGCGTGCGGAAAGGTGTGGCGGTGACAGCGGCCGGGAAAGCAGGGTGGCGCGGCGGGCGCGGCCCCTCCAGAGAGCCAATAAGCGGAAGGGGTAGATCCGATTTCCGTCGGCTGATTGGGCAATCACCCGTTCATCGTCCCCCGCCGACCAGGCCAGTCCCTGGAGCCACGACATCGGGGCTCCGAATATCCGCCGAGAATAAGAACCGGTGGTCGGGCTTGTCAAAGAGCTAAAAAGGGAAGCAGAAAGTGCCAGAAAAGAGGAAAAAAAGCCCGCCAAACCTCACTGAACGTGGGGGAGAACACACCGACCGGACGGAGTTCTGCGGAAAATCGACAAAGGAGTCCCATTTCTGACCTGCGCACCATCGATCCAGGTAACCTGCCCGTCACATCACTACTTCCGGATGCGCTGCAAAAGAACCCGGTGCCGTTTTTTCTGACGGTGGGCGTAAGTAATCGAGACATGTACCGGAAAGAGACGGCGCGGTATCCGGGTCCTTCCCTTCCGAGCGCCTGCACCTGGGAGGAGATCAGCTCCAAGTGGTCCAGGTCGTGCAGGTCGAGGATCTGGAGACAGAAGCGCCGGGAGCCAACCTCGGCGTAGCGGCCAGTGTTCCCGACGACCTCGGGGGGAAATCCGGCCAGACCGTTGGACCTCAGCTCGTCGGCCTCGCGGCCGATCGCGGCGGGCCGGTTGAGCTGCCCCGAGTTCCGCAGAGTCCGCCGGTCACGGTTTCAAGCGGTCAGCAGTCCTACTTCCGGAATCCGCCAGTGGTCCTGCAGCGTCTGCACTCGGCAGTCGGTACGTAGTCGAGTTGGGGCGGAGTGGAGACGTTCTTGGTTTTGCCGCGTGACCTCCTGGAAGATCACCCACTCGACCTGGCCAACACCCTTCCAGGATCCCGCATTTCGATCGACTCAGTCTTGAAAATGCCTCACCGGCATCAACGGCGCGGACATCTTCGGACCGGAGCGGATGTACGAGTACCTGACGCCGAAGACACTCTCCGACTCCGATGGGCCGCCCCGTACATGGGACGCCCGCGCCATGCCCCAGGACCGGCCGTTCTTCTTCCCTCTCGACAGGGTCTTCTGCCTGATCGGCACCGACCCGACCGACTATGAGGTGGCGCACGGGTTGTCGGCCGCCACGGTGGGGCCCCGCAGCGACGGTCTGGTGCAGATCGACAACGCGTACGTCCCCGGCGCGCACCGGGCGTATGTGCACCGCAGCCACAGCGGACGCTACGGACTCGTCAACTCCGAGGAGGGCTACCAGAATCTGCGGCGCTTCCTGTTCGGGGACCGTAAGGTCGAGGCCGCGCTCGTCGGAACACATCTGCCGCAGCGCAGTGACACGACCTGGCAGGCCGAGGTCCGCCTGTCGGTGCGTGGGCTCCAGATCGCCACGCACGAACGGACGAGTGCCCAGTGGTGCCCCATCCAGCTCCAGGGTGCCATGGCGGGCGCCGCCGAAGCCCCGCCGGACAGCACCGCCGACGGCGAGGCATGCGTCCCACTGGTGAGGACCTTCCTGAACAGCAGCCTGCGGGCCGGCGGCTCCGACACCATGCGGTACGCGCTGCACCTGCGGATCCTGTCACTGCACCGGCGCGACGGCCTTCTGAGCTTCAACGACCACCTCGAACAGGTCGCCGACTTCGACGACATCCTCGTCATCGACGTGGGCGCCGACCCCGCCGCGCCCGCGATCTCGGCCGGCTGGAATTCCGAGATCACCGGCCGGATCAGCGACTACGTGCCCGAGGGGCGGACCCGCGCCGACGAGAACCCCGCTCCTGGCGTCTGGGTCAACCACATCGAACTACCCGCCACCGCCGCCCCGATGCTCGGGGAGGACGCGCGAATCCGGCTCACGGTCACCCCCTGGGACTGACCGGACGAAAGGAAGCGAGCCGTCATGGTTGTTCTGTCGCATGTCAGCTTCGGTCAGACGAACGAGGGCATCCGTGCCGTACAGAAGGCCCTGATCTCCCGGGGCCATGAGATCCCCGGCGGCCCCACCGGCTTCTTCGGCGAACAGACCAAGACCGCCTACCGTGCCGAACAACTCTCCCAGGGGTTCAAGGGCGCGGACGCCGACGGCATCCCCGACTGTCCGTGCCCGGCGCCCGGCTACTGTGCACCACCAACCCGGACAGTCCGCGGCACTGGTTGCGGACGGGGTATCTCAACCGAGCCGGCGAACTCGACCTCGCCGCATGGCACTTCCGCCTCACCGACAACCCCTCGCTTTCGCCGGCCTATGTCGCCGCTCTGTCTGCGGAGTACACCGGGCTATGGCGCCGACGCATGATCGACGGCGCATGGGTGGTCGCCGAGGGCGCGATTTTCGACATGTACGACGAGGCCGCGCACGTCGTCGACGAACTGCCCGCGATGCACCGGCACCGGCTCGGCGTCGACTGTGGCACGACGAATCCGTTCTCGGCGGTGCTGCTCAGCCTCGGCAACGACGATCGCCTGTACGCGGCGGCCGAGTGGCGGTACGGCTCCCGTGCCCGGCATCGGCAGATGACCGACGCACAGTACAGCGCCGCCGTGCGGAAGTGGCTCGGCGAACTCGACGTCGAACCCGAGTGGACGTTCGTTGACCCGAGCGCGGCGAGCTACTCGGCGCAGCTACGGGCCGATGGGCACCCCGGCGTCGCGCGCGCCGACAACAGAGTGCTTGACGGCATCCGCAGCGTCTCGAACACTCTCGACGCCGGCCTGCTGCGCATCCATCGCTCGTGCGAGGGGTTGCTCGACGAACCGCCCGGCTATGCATGGTCGGAAGAGGCCGTCGCCCGCGGTGAAGACTAGCCGGTGAAGGCGAACGATCACTATTGCGACCGGGCATCGGATTGATGTATCAACTCGCCGTGCCGATAGGGGCGTTCGTCGCGGCCGCGTTGCCACAGGGCCATCTCCAGCGCGTCCAGGACGAGCCTGGTTTCCTTCGATGTCGCGGCGGACCAGCCGATGATCCGGCGGGAGAAGGTGTCCACCACGAAGGCGACGTAGACGACTGCGGACCAGGTGCTGACGTAGGTAAAGTCGGCGACCCAGCAGCGGTTCGGCGCCGGTGCGACGAACTTGCGGTCCAGCAGGTCCGGTGCCCGCTCGACGGCAGTGTCCAGGCTCGTGGTGATGACCTTCTTTCCGCGGACGGTGTCGGCGATACCGAGTTCCCGCATCAGACGTTCGACGGTGCACCGGGCCGCGATGTGACCTTGGCGGTGCAGCTCACGCTAGACCTTCCTGGCGCCGTAGACACGGAAGTTGGCCGCGTGGACCTCGGTGATCAGCTTCTTGAGGGCGGTATCCCGCACCTGCCGGGCCGAGTGCGCGGCCGCGCGTTTCTTCGCCGCGTAGTACGTGGAGGAGGTGATCTTGCAGTCGTGCTCGGTGAGCACGCGGCAGATCGGCTCGACATCCCCGGCCGACCCATCCTCGCCACGTAAACCGTCCTCAACCAGCACTGTTGCTCTGACCGGTTGAATCTAAGAGCACCACCCGGTGCAGTCGGCGCCACAGGCCCGCCTCGGGCCACACCGTGAACCGGCGATGCGCCGTCGCGGGAGACGTACCGAACGTCGGTGGCAGGTGCCGCCAGGCGCGACCGCTGGTCAGTACGTACACCACGGCAGTGAACACGGCGCGCTCATCACACGGAGCGGCCCCGCCGCCCTGCGGTCGAGCAGCGAACGATGGCAGTAACGGGGCGACCAGCTCCCACAGTTCATCAGAAACCAGCCGCTGCGACAAATCAGCACACACGACCGGCATCATGCCTCACAGACATCACGCCACGTGAGACAACCTCTTATGCTTGATCGGGATTCATTCGCCTTCCGGCGGGAAGGATCCTGCCCCATCGGCGCGGATCAGGCCACGATAGAGGCCCGTATTAGTGGCACCGATCGCATCGTAGTTCACTGTTACGGTGAACGGAATTTCATATGCTTCGAGTGCCTGGTCGTAGAGTTGCGGGTTATCGAAGCGCACACCGATTTTAATACTGACCGTTGGGTCGAGTATCAGAAGATTCTTCATCAGATAGGCTTCGATGATGTACTGT
Source organism: Streptomyces sp. NPDC002742 (assembly GCF_042888885.1). Lineage (NCBI taxonomy): Bacteria > Bacillati > Actinomycetota > Actinomycetes > Kitasatosporales > Streptomycetaceae > Streptomyces > Streptomyces sp. NPDC002742. Next base: position 125,958 of record NZ_JBIAQF010000002.1, on the reverse strand, counting down.
TGAGCTTCTGAATACTTCCAGTTCATGAGCAGTTGAATCTCGGCCAAGGGCTCCCCGAAAACGCTCGACTCCCGGTAGAACACCTGCTTCATCTCGACTTCGTGCCAAGGCGAGTAGGTGTCCACTACCGCGCCTTCCATGTCGCGGGGAATCGCGTACGCCATGCCGAGGCTGCGTTCGTCCACAGTGATCGGCACATCGCCATTATCGAAGATGTCGTGGGCCGCCTTGATGATGTCTGCTACCTCACCCATGTTTTACTCCTTCTCACCTTCTCGGTCGGCGTCGAGGTCCGGTCACGTCGAGGTGGCATTCCGGCGTATTGCAGCTTGAGATCGCACGGTCTGCCACTCCCACTCTTCGGCCTGCCGTGTGCTTGTCGACTGAATGCGTGACCCTTGAGCCACGTCACTTGGCGAGGAGCAGTTCGCTGAAACCGAAACCGTCCTTGGGAGACGATCTCCGCCTGTGCAGGCCGATTGGTTCTGATGGGCAGAGGGTTGACAGCCCTGATCGGCTGCTGAGTCTCGGGGGATCGATGGCCCGGAATTTCTATGGGCGATCATCAAGGTTTTCGTGTGCGATAGCCGGATTGGCCGATTCTTCCATTACTGCACACTGGATTCGTGCAGGTGTGGAAGTCTGGCACCCTACCTTCTCTGCCAGCGTGGGTCGCGAGGCCTACACGAATATGACCTCTACCATCATACGCAGCGGAACCCGCGCCGCGCGAGCGGCGCTCAAGCCCCGGGCGAACTGGACTCTGGCGTCGTCTGGCTGCGCCAAATCGCTTCGACGACCTGTGGTCGGAGACCCTCGAGATATTCGTCAGCAGATTTCAACGTAGCGGCCGGCACCCGTCCGGCCCTGCTGGTCTGCGACACATTGAGCATTTTCAGCGTTGCCTCTCCAGGGTGAGTATGGCCTTGGCGATGCCCGGTCGGGTCGGTCACGACCTGTACGTTCACGCCGTGGCGACGGTGCTTGTGCGAGTAGTCGGCCCGGCCGTCACCCACCCGGTCGCACTCGGAGAGCGTCCCGTCGAGCAGTACATACTCCGGTTTATGCTCGCGCGGGACCTTGAGCAGGCCGGGCGCCCGGGCGGCCAGGAGGTCGATCACCGCGGCGGTGTAGGCGTGGGCGGTGCCGACCGAGATCCCGAAGCAGGCGGCTATCTGGGCCAGGGTGTCGTGCTTGCGCAAGTACACCAGAGCCACGAGCGCGCGTTGGTGCGGCGGGAGCTTGCAGCGGCGGTCACCCTCGCGGGTGACGATGAGCATGGTGACCCACTCGACCAAGGCGTGCGGCAGGTCGAGTGCGGCAGGATAGGAGACCAACGATGCACCTGCGCTGATGAGTTGAGACTTCGAACACCTCCTTCAACGGCACGGGAGCCCTGTGCGTTGCGGACACTTCACTCATGCCGCCTCCGTCACCCGATCGGTGGCCACGTTGAAAACGCTTATTGGAAGAGTTGCTGTGGCGGGGCAAGCAGGACATCAGTCGTTTCCTGGAACTGCTCGGGCAGGTGCGGTGGCGGCCTCGCGGTCATGTCCTGGCCACGCCGACCGGTGGCCGCCCGCGGTGCGTGACGCTGGGCGGCTCGAAGGCCGCGCGGTCCGTACCGCTGCCCCCGTGTCTGGTGCTGCCGTTCCGCCGACGTCTTGGAGGGCAAGGACGGCACGGCTGGGGGCGGTCGCGTTCGGGGAACAACGCCGAGGATCTTACGGCGAGTTGACCGCGAGCGGCGAGAAACCGATGGTCAGGCGTACGTCGGGATCAGGACCTAGGGTGAGAGAGAGGATCCCGTGGTGACCGTGCTCGTGCGCGGTGCACCCAGAGGTCAAGGCGGCGTACTGGCTCAGATCCAGACCTGAGCGTACGGCGAAGGCGAGGAGTCGGTCGCGGGCTACCCGGTCCGGACCCAGCCAGCTGACTGCCGGACCGCAGATCGTCAGGGCTCTGGGGGTCAGCGTGACGTTGGCGTTCACCCCGTAGAGCTCCTCGCCTAGAGACCGGCCGAGGAGATCACCGAGCGCTGCGGACAGAGCGTCCACACGGGCGCGAAGGTGCACAGGGGCGAGGCCTCGTATGTCCGACATCGTGAGCCGACCGACCCGGTAGTAGCGTTCGGGGCGACTTGACGCCGCGTCGAGGCCGACGAGACGTAGTCTGCCCTCCGGCAAGGGGAACGGCAGGATGCCGAGACGCGCGGTGATCTCCCGCTCGACCGGGATCGCCGCCCCCCTCGGTACTTCCACGTAGAGCTTGAAGCGGTCGCCCGCGTCGTCGTGCCGCCCGCTCAGCCATGCCCCCCACATCACCGAGTGCTGTCGGTGGGCGCGGAGAAGGAGCGCCGTCAGGCCCTCGTCGGGCGACGGAATCCCCAGTGAGCGCAGGCGGCGCAGTCCTGCGGCGAGGCGGTCGGCTGGTGCCTGTTCCGGGGAGACGAACTCGGTCGTGTACCGCGTCGTCCAGGGGGCGGACGTGGCCACGCTGAGCTCAACGGGGAACCCCAGGGGCGTGAGGAGGCTCGCGCACCAGCGATCCGCTCGGGTGCTGCGGGTGACGGGTGCCAGGAGTCTCGGCAGCCAGTGCCGGGCCCTGGGATGCAGTACAGGAAGGGTCCGGCTCACCTCGGGCGGAAGCGCGGTACGCGGGGCCGTGTCGGAGGGCATTGGCGCGTCACTGCGCGCGTACGGGCACGAGCGAGTCGCTCGTGGGCGTGTAGTTGGTCTGCGAGGAGGTTCCGTCCGAGTGCACGAATGTGAACCGGTAGGAGAACTCGCGCTTGTTCCGATCGGGAAGCGCGATCCAGGTGCGCTGAGTCGTGGTCTGAGCGGGGTCGAGTTCTATGCGCTTGTCACGGTGGTAGTCGGCCTCTGGGTCGGTGTAACGGAGGTCGACGAAGACCGATCTCAGCCCGGAAGGGTTCCAGGCGGGAACGAGATCGATGTCGAGCTGGCCGGGGTAGGGGTCGTTGACGGCCAGTTGGGTGGCGCCGGTGGCGACGGGCTCGCTGGTGATGACGGACCCGTCGGTCATCGTGTGCACGAGCCGGTACGTGTACGTCAGTTCGCTCCGGTCCGCCGTACGCACCTTCCACTGCGTGGCGTTGTCGCCCGGCCGGACGGTGCGGGTGTCACGCAGCACCGAGCCGTCGGGCTCCTGACGGGTCAGTTCGACCCGGGTCTCGTGGACCACGTCCGCGTCGATGTCGTGCGGAGCGACTTCGACCTCGAGGAAGCCGAGGAACTGGTGCGGGTCGATGGAGAGCGTGTGGTGCTCGCTCGTGCCCTCGCGTACGTAGGTCAGGCTCTGTCCCTCCCAGCCGGACTCGGCCGCGAAGTGGTACTCCAGGCGGAAGGCGTAGGTCGTGTCCATCGAGCGGTTCATGAAGAACTTGACGGGCTCGGACGCCGGATGGCCCGCGTCGATCAGCCGGTCGAAGGTCTGCACGCCACCGTCGTCCTCGGGCCTGCCGTATCGGATCGTCACAGCGATGCTGGTCAGACCCATCGCCGCGAAGTCCACCGCGCCGAGCAGTTGCACGGTGATGGTCTTGAAGAAGTCGTCGTTGAGATCGACGTCGATGACATGCGGTGGTCCGTCCAGATCGGCGGCGAGCGTGCTGAAGAATCCCTGGGGTGCGTAGGTGCGCTGTACGGCCTCGGCCCGGTCGTAGGTGAAGGACACTTCCTTGTCCTCGATCTGCATCCCGTAGCGCAGCTTGAACGACACGATCGCCGGATTCACACCACCGGCCGTCGCGGGCGAAGGCACCGCAGCGCGTCCCGGAACCCCTGCGGGAGCCTGCGGCTGCGCGGGCGGGGTCGGCGCGCGAGGGACGGCGGCGGCCAGCGCCGGTGCGGGTGCCGCCGGAGCCGGAGCGGCCGACGCCGGTGCGGGGGCCGCCGGGTTCGGAGCCGGTGGCGCGGGTGCCACAGGAGAAGCGGGTGCCGGGCCGGCGGCTCCCACCGCCCCGGGAAGCCGGGGCACCGCCCCGCCACCGGGGACCCCGCCCGCCACGGGCTGCGCTGCCACGGGCGCCGCAGGCGGAGCGCCGGGCCGGGTGAGAGGCGCGGCCGGCGCCGCCGCCGTCGGGATCGGCCGAGCCGGAGCCACCGGCCCGGAGACGCCGGGGAGGGGCTGGGCCGGTGAGGGAGCCGTGCCGACGAGACGCGCGGGTACGGCCGCTGCGGCCGGGCCCCCCGCGGCGGCGGGTCTGGGGCCGGGCGAAGGCAGGTCACGCGGGCTCAGGCTGGGCTCGAACCACTGCCCGAGGATGTGGTTCATGAACATGTCCAGCGCCCGCTGGATCTTCTCCTCGTTGTCCTCGTCAGTGGTGAACTCCTTGATCTCGATCTTGATGACCTGATCCTGACGCAGTTTCTGAAACGCTGCTTCGAGCCCCACGTGAGCCCAGTAGATCTGGGCGTCCAGACCGACGGCCAGCTCGCTGTACACCCGGCGGAGGTTCGCGGTGATCGTCACCGAGAGGGCAGGGCGCAGTGCCGTGAACTTCAGCCGGTAGATAACACCGACGGGGCTGCCTCCCGCGCGGAAGACCTCCTTGAGCAGCTTCGCGCCTTCGGCGGAGAGCGTGAGGCTGAACATCGCGGTGTTCTCCCCGAACAACGAGGGAACCGCTGTGCCGAGAATCGTCTCCACGGCGCGGAAGGCCCCCTCGGGGAGCTGCGCGACGGTGCCTCCGGGTCCCTGAGCGTTGAGGGCGACACATTGCACATCTCCCTCGTCGAAGGGGACGGGGGACAGGCGGACGGTGCCCGGAGCGCGTTCGGCCAGTTTGCTCTTGATGATCGCCTCGGTTCCCGGGTCGAGGGTCAGAGCGGTCTCGAACATCAGGAAACCGCCGCCTTCCGCTCCCGCTTCGACGGCGGCAGGCCGGTACGTGATCAGCGTGAAGGCCGGCCCCTGCTCCCGTTGGGCGAGCCTGACCGGGGCGGGCAGATACCAGAACTGGTTCGGGTCGGCGTGGTCGGGAAACACCTCGACGCCTTCCAAGAGCACGGATGTAGTGCCGATCTGCAGCATGACGAAGACCTCCAATCCTGGTGTCATGCACCGGGAACATCGAGCACGGGCAGGTTCGTGTCGATCCACGCACCCTCGCGGCTCATGCCGTTGTCGTGGTGGTAGGTCACGCGGTACCGGTATCCCGGCGATCCCGCCATCGTGTACTCGTGGACGACAGCGCCGGCGTGGAGCGTGAACGGGTAGCTCGCGGTCACGGTGTCCGTTCCGGGCGCGGCGAACTGGACCAGCACCTCCCGCACACCGTCCGCGGCACTGGCCGAGGTGTCCACGCGCACCACCACGGCCTGACGGACCGGCATGTCGGGGCTGACGACGAGTCTGAGCTCGCCGGTGGAGCACTCCGGCACCTCTCTCTGATGGCCGTCGACGAACAGCGCCGTCACCCGGTAGGACACGCGCCGCAGTGTCGGGTCCCGCAGGGGGACCTCGAAGACCTGTGAACCCGCTTTGGCGGAACCGAAATCCATGGACGCGTCTTGACGCACCTGATGGGCCGGATCCTCGTACAGCAGGTCGACGAGCAGTGCGCTGACGGCGTTCCAGTCCGCCGCGGGCATGACGGTGAGCTTGTACGTGTCGCTGAAGGGGTCGTCGATCCGAAGGTCGGTCCCTTCGTACTGCACCCACTCACGCACGACATCCTGCCGGTCCCGCCCCCGGTAGGTGAGACGGTACGAGAAAACCTCCGGGGCGGAGTCCGAGAGGAACAGGTACCAGTTCCATGCGGGGTTCTGCTCGGTCATGTCGATCACGTACTGACCGGAGGCGCCCAGTGTCTGGTCCTCGTAGCGCAGTTCGACGGTGACACCGTTCCAGTGGGCCCATGTGAGGTCCTCGGCCCTTATAAGGATCTTGGTCAGGCGGAAGACGTCGTCGGGGCGGATCTCGGCCTTCTCGCCGTCCACGACGCTGCTTGCGCTGATCTCGTTCGGCAGCGTGTAGTTCTCGGTGTTCTTCAGGTGGTACGTGACGTCCATCTGTACCGGCGTCACCATGTGGCCGTCCTCGACCTGACTGAACCACTGCGCCGTGCCTTCGTTGTGCGCCTCGTCGAGCAGGACCGTGGTGGTCTCGCCTCCGTAGCGCAGGTCCACCGCGACGGAGGTGATGTAGTCGCTGGGGAACTGGACCCGGGAGATGACCGCGACCTGACGCTGCCTGAACCACGGGTCGTCGAGCGACACACCTCGGACGAAGTCGCGCCGCGGGCGCCCGGACGCGGTGATGAGGTCGGCGATGCCACTGAGATGCCCCTGAGGGTGGACCGTCCGGCGGATGGCGGTGCTCTGACTCATCTGCACGTTCAGCGACTTCTCCACGTCCTGGACGGACCTGTCGCGCCGGTAGGTGTACGAGCCCAGCAGGGAGAGCCCGCCGGTCACCGCCACCCGGCCGAACTCGGTGGCGAGCCCGGCGGCCTTGTCCCAGCCGTCCGGCGCCGGCCGCGGGGGGAGGGTGACCTCGAACAGGGCATCGGTGATCATGTCGTAGACGGCCGAGACCGCCCGGCTGTGGTCCGCGATCACACTCTTGCCGGCCTCGCCCTCCGGGATGAACAGATTGTCCTGGACGTCGATGATCCGCTCGTCCCGGAGCCTGTCGAGCTCCTCGGTGACCTGGCTGGAGAGGAACACGCCCGAGACGCCGAAGGTCTTGTCGAGCCGTTCCTTCAGCTGCTTCCACTGGACGTTGAGCGTGACCGTGTACGCGGGACGCAGCGCAAGGAACTCCAGCGAGTACACGACGCCGATCGGCACGACGGCACCGTCGAGACAGGCGTCCATGAGCTTCGCTCCGTCGGCGTCGAGCCGGGCCGAGAAGGCGGCCTGGTTCACTCCGTAAAGGCTGGGCTTGGCATGGTGGATGATCCGTTCGACGAAGCCCTGACCGCCTGGTTCGTCACCGGTCTGGCTGTCCAGCAGGACGAGCTTGACCGAACCGTCCTCGACCGGCACCGGCACCGGACGACGTGGCCGGTCGGGGAGGTTCAGCTGGGACTGGATCTGCCCCGCGACGTCGTCCAACACCTGGTCGAGGACGTCGGCATGGGGGCCCAGCACCACGTCGAAGTTCAGTAGGCCCCCGGTGACTTCCTCCTGCATGCCGCGGAACTGGAGCAGCGAGAAGACGGGGACGGGGGTGCCGCCCTCGATGCGTACCGCAATCGACGGACCCATCGGGAGGTAGTACCACTGGAGGGGATCGGCGTGGTCGGCAAAGAGACTGAAGCCGTTCACCGACAGGAAAGGCGGAGCCAGGGAAAGCATGAGGACCTCTCAGGGCGCGACGGCCTGACGCGGCAGCAGCAGATTGGTGTCGGCGGTGGTGACCGGTGCCGTGTTGGCGCTCGTGCCGTCGGCGCGGTAGTAGGTGGCGGTCCAGGTGAAGTCCTTCTTCGCGGCGGCGTCGGTGAGGTAGAACACCACCGGTTGCAGCTGGCCGTCCTTGCGTACGACGACGCTCTGGGTCTGTTGCTGTGCAGGGTCACCGCCGGTCAGGACGACCTTCACCAGGACGTGTGTGCCCCAGTCGACGAGATCGGGTGTGATGGTGACCGCCACCACCGCGGCAACCGGGTCGCCGACGGTGATCGTGGAGTCCTCGGACACCGTGTCGGGGATCTCGCGGATGCTGCCGTCCTTGTAGCGCACGATGGCGCTGTAGGTGACCGTGCCGGCATCGGCCTCAAGGACCGGGAACGACCATTCCTTGTACGCATCGGCGGCCTTGAGGACGTGGTTGTCGCTCCACTCGTACCCGCTCGCGGGATCCTCGTACCGGACGTCGCAGACGATCGAGTCGATCTTGCTGGTGAGGTCACCGACGGCGAAGACCCTGACCTTGCGCACGTTCGTGAAGGGCGACCTCACCCAGATGTGCTGACCGGACGCGTCCGTCCAGTCCCGTTCGATCACCTGGCCGCCGGGCATCCGGTAGTCGACGCGATACCGGACCGGGCGGTCGCGCTTCTCCGCGATCACCCAGCGCAGGGTCTGCTCGGCGTTCTTCTCCTTGGTGAACACGACCTGGTCGCCGATCGGGCTCCCCGAGGAGGGGGTGTACTCGAGGGTGACGGTGGCCGCGTCGACGGTCGCGAAGTCCAGGTTGCCGGGCTGTACCTCCACCTCCAGGACACCGAGATCGTCGACGTTGAGGGTCAGCGGGCCCTTGTTCGGAGCCGGAGGCGAGTTGTAGACCGTGGAGGTCCCCTTGTAGTTGACCTTGAAGGCGTACTGGTACTCCTCGGTGCCGCTGTCGGTGTAGGAGGAGAACGACGCCACCTCGTTGGGTGTCTCGAAGTGGTAGTCGCTCGTGACCAGCTTGTCCGCCTGGTACTCGACGTGCAGGTCCACGCTGTGGACCAGCCCGTCCTTGAAGTCCGCGTTGACCCGCACCGGAACGGTGAAGGAGCGGAAGAAAGGGTCGTCCAAGCTGATCAAGCGGTAGTGGTCGTTCCACTGGATCGGTTGGCCCTTCTTGTCCACCAGGGTCGTGATGTTCGGCAGGGTGCCCTGCGGATTGAACGGCCAGAGCACCGCGGTCTGCTGGCTGATGTCGATGCGGAAGTCGTCGATGCGTATGTTGGTGAACTCGCGGTGGATGCTCTCGTAGTCCTCCAGCACGCTGCGGTCACCGGTGTAGCCCGGAATCTGTTCCGCCATGCGTTTGGTGGCCATGTCCAGCACCGTGCGCCGGATGCTCTCGTCGATCTTGGCGACCAGCTGGGGGTCGGCCCCCACCCCCGCTTCCACGTGGGTCTTGATCACGTCGGAGTTGATCGCCAGCTCGGTGATCTTGTCCGAGAAGGAGTCGGCGCCCCACCCGCCGTCGTCCTTGGCTTCCTGGGCGAAGTGGCGGAACTGGAAGCCGTGGAACGTACCCCAGCCCGTGACGGCGGGCAGTTTCACCCAGCCGTTCAGGCCGTAGGCGACCTGCACGATGCCGCCCTTGCCCTGCATGGCCTCGGCGAAGAGGGTGGCGCCGAAGTCGGGGACCTCCACCGTGAACGGTGTGACGTTGTCGCCGTACAGCGAGGGGCTCACCGGGTTCCAGACCTTGGTGACGAGCTTCTCGTCCACGTCGGAGAGATTGATGTGGGCTGTGCCGTTGGCCCAGGTGATGGATCCGAGGGAGACCTTGTCGGCGAGATCGGCCCCCACCTGCTGGCGCAGCTGCTCCATGATCACCTGGCGCGTGGCGTCATCCAGGGCGAACTGGGTGTCGAAGGTCGTGAAGCCGCCTCCGGTCTTACCCAGGGGACCCGGCCTGGGCTCGCGGTACTTCAGATACATGAAGATGGGCCGGCCCTCGGGGTCGCAGCGGAAGGACGGCATCTGCGGCACCGCGTAGAACAGCGCCGGATCGGCGTGGTCGCCGTAGACCTGGACGCCGGAGATCATCTGGGCTTTGTCGATCTGGAGCATGCTGTCCTCGCTTCGGCCGGGCCCGGCAGCCGCCGGCGGCTCTCAGACCCGAACCTGGGGGCTGGTGGAATGGACGGTGTGCTTCGGGACGGCGACGCCGCCGGCGGTGGTCTCCGTCACGTCGATCACGAGCTCTCCGCCGAGGTCGTCCTGGGCGCTGGCCACCAGCCAGGACGCCGTCCAGTCCGGTTTGCCCAGGGTGACGGTGCGGTGATCGGGCAGCCCGTCGCCGGCCGGTTCGTACCAGACGTCCAGGACGACCACTGCCCCGTCGGTGCGACCCGGTGCCTGGCAGGTGACCGTCACCAGTCCCAGGGCGGCCTCGTCGATGGTCCAGCCGGAAGCGCCTGGGCGAAGGGTGCGTCGATAGGGCTTGCCGCTCTCGCCGTGGACGGCCATGTCGAGGCTCTCCGCGGTCGGCAACTGTTCCGGGACCGGGCCGCCGGGCGAGAACGTCACCGTCCACGGGGCGCCCGCGCTGTCGGTGCCGGTGAGGTCGACCGCTCTGACCGGGGCGGTGCCCAGCGCCACCGTGAGGCGCAGCGGCAGCGTTGCGGCAGGAGCTGCCGGGTCGGTGGTGGGCGACTCGGTCGCCGTGCCGGTCAGGAAGACATGCCTCGCATCTGCCGGGGCATCACTCATCGCCTCACCGACGTCGAGGTCGCGGACCACCTCATCGGTTCCGAGAACTCCGTCGAACCGGACGAGCAGCTGCCCCTGTCGGCCGTTGAGTGCCTCGCGCGCGACGGCAAGCAGGGCCGGTGGCAGAGGTCCCGTCAGGAGAGCGGTGTACGGAGGCATCCCGGAGGAGGCCGACGATGCCAGCACGGTCTCCTCCTCGCCCTCCCGTCGGGCCACCAAGGTGACCTGACGTACCGTCACTGGACCAGGGGTGACGATCACGGTGGCTGCCGGCACGTCCATCTTCTCGGCGGCTTGCGCCACCAGAGCGGCGGTCTCCTTGCCGTCCGGCCACCAGTGCGCGCTGATCTGCACGGATGCGGACGTGTCGGTGCCCACCACCGTCGCCATCGGCACACCGTGAGCGGAGATGTCCAAAGCGGGCCTGCCGGGGAGGAGTTGGACCGTCGGAGGGTCGAGCCGCGTCACGACGATTCGCGCTTGGGAATCGGTGAACATTTTGCCCCTCGTGGGTGATTGTGCTCATATTGAGCTTAGAGCGCGATCCGCCCGAACGCAGGAGAAGAGGTGGGCGCCAGTGCTCCTCCTCCCGGCCCTCATCACTCGTCCCACCTGGTCTCTTTTCGCCGACGACGAGTTCGCCCAGGTCTTCTACGCGATCGCGTCGCTTCCCCGGCTCAGCCGGGATTCCGATGGCGTCACTCTGCTGTCACTGATGCGTTATCGCTCCACACCCGGTGGCCCCGGGGGCGGAATTATTGAATTGCAAACAGATCTGTCCCTGCGGCCGGAGGAGCAGGCGGAGGCGGTCGCCGCCGCCCGGGCGAGCTGTGCAGGGGCGGTCGAACCCCGTATGGACCACCCGCTCTGGCTGGACGGAACAGCGACGCTTTCCCTTCTCGGCTCCGCGGTGGACGGCGACGGGGGGCCCGTGAGCGCGCAGCCGTCGCTGTCGGGGGCGAGTCCGGCGGCGTTCCAGGCGGCGCTGACGCGCGAGGCGACAACTGTCCAATGGGAAGCGCTACGTGAGGGAAAGCCCGCGCTTCAAGCTTCCTACCGGATGCACGCCATGGCCCGCATCCCGGACGGCAGGGTCCACGCCTACGCCCGCGGCGCCGATGTCACCGCACTGTGGGACCGGCTCAGTGCGGTCCCCGACGTGCGGGGCGCCCTGGTCGAGGCTTCCGCCGCCGGCGTCGAGGTCCTGGACTGGCCTGCGAACGGCGATCCGGAACTGCTGCGGGCGTTCATCGACTGGGGATGGGACTGGCTCGCGCCCTGGCTGCCGCCGCACGGCACGCCCCCCGGTTCCGACATCGACGCGGAGTTCACCGGCTCCGCGGGGTTGCCGTGGCCCTTCGAGATCGGGGGCAGCCTGGACGCGCTGGAGTTGCCCCGTGACGAGGGATGTTTCCTGTCGGTCGACCTGTCCGATCCGATCTTCCAGCAGCGGCGCCTGGTGACGCGGTGCAACGCAGACTTCTCCTCGGGCCGGATCGCGGCGGTCACGGCCCATGTCGACTACGGGGACCGTCACCACTCGGCCGTGTTCACCGACAACGAGACAGCCGACCGGTTCGTGTGTCCCGTCGACCCCGCCCTCGGCCGCACGGTCATGATCCGGCCGGTGGTGTCCTTCGCGGCGTCGAGCGCTGTGATGGAACTGCCCGAGATCCGAACCGACATGGAGATCGTGCTGATCAGCGTCGACACGGACGGCTGGCTGACGATCGACCTGAGCGCGGCCGCGCTGGACTGGGCGACGGTCCGTCACGTGGAAGTGGGGCTCCGCTACGAGGACGCCGAGCGCGGTGTCGAACGGGTCGAGGACACCCTGAAGTTCGACGCCGCGCACCCTGCCCAGCGCTATGAACGCGCCCTGTACGCACCGGTGACCAAGCCGTACGAGATGCGGCTGTCCTACGACCTCACCGACGGGCGGACCACCGACGTCGACTGGGTGCCGGCCACGGACCGGACGGTCATCATTCCGCCGCCGTCGGATGTCCGGCGGACGGCACGACTGAGCGCGGGCGGGTGGCTCTACGGCATCACGGCCTTCTTCGTGGACCTGGAGAGCAACGACGGCTCCGGCCACACGTCGGCCACCACCGTGCGACTGACACCCGAGGCCGACACCGCGAACTGGCTGACCGGGTCCGCCGACACAGCCCCTTCGACTCTCAAGTACCGCGTTACGGCCCTCTTCGCCGACGGACATTCCACCGTCGACGCCTGGAAGGAAGCCTCATTTGGCGAGCGGCTGTACATCGGACCGGCGCCCACCGCGGTCCTGGAGGTCACCGTGGTGGCCGACCTCGTCGACTTCTCGGTGGTCAAGCTGGTGAAGACCACCCTGAGCGAGTCGGGCCCGGCCGGGGAGACGGACACCCACGAGGTGATGTTCGCGCCCGGGCGGCCCACCAGCATCGGCCTGCGACTGCTCTTGTCGGACAAGGCCGCTGAGTCGCCGGACCGCTACACCGTCACCTCCACGTTCTACCTGCGCGACGGCGGGCGTCGCAGCACGCCCGAGACACCTGGATCCGATCCGGTGATCGTTCTGCAGCTCCCTCCCGCGTGAACGGCTGTCAAGGAGACGTCATGCTGAACCTGTTGAACAAGTTCGTGGTCCCCGACGTGGGTCACGTGGACATCTACCAGGACGACGAGGATCCGCTTCAGTTCTGGATGGTTCCCCAGCCCGTCCGTCTCATGACCGGCCCCGACGGGGAACCGACGCTGTCGATTCTCGCCTTCGCCCGGGATCTGAGCTTGCTGGCCGGGATTGACGAGCCACTACCCGAAGGTGAGACCGAGGGCGGGATTCTGAGCATGACGGTCGAGTCCACCGTGGACAAGGCGGATCAGGACAAGATCGTCGCGTATCTGCGCAGTCAGGTGCTGTCCGGCGCAATGGACCTGGCTCGCCCTGTCGCGGTCGGCGGACAGGTGGTGACGGAGTATCGGCAGGCCACGGGCGGCGACCCCAAAATCGCCTACCCCACCTGGGTCGAGGGTGATGTGCAGTTCTGCCTCCCGTCGGCCCTCGGCCCGACCTTCATCAAAGGGGACGATGCCAAGACGAAGCCGTCCCTCACCGGCTCGAACGTGGCGAGCTTCACCATCGCCTTGGGGCAGGAAGGTATCCGGCTGTTCCGCGAGGGTGTCAAGTCGGGCAAGCTCACCGCGCATGTGGCGTACTCCCTGAAGTTCGTCGCCAGGGTGCCCGCCATCACCGTCACCGTCTCGGGCGACGCGAACAACGTCTACGAGGAACTCAAGGAACACGCCCCCATCGTGGAGACCGAGGACGGTGTTCCCGTCCGCAGTTATCCGCAGGTGTCCAGCCTCAAGGAGCTCAAGAACATCGCGGGCAGCCTCGATGTGCAGTACACGAAATTCGACTTCGCCACCGGTGACGACAAGCTGCGCGAGCAACTGGAGACTTTCGTCCTCGAGATCACGGAGACGTACCTGAAGAACATCTTCACCCAGCCGGTCATCAACGGACAGCTCAACAAGGAGAAGCTGGGCACGGACCCGATGCAGAACTTCAAGCCGCCCGATGCACCCCCCGTCGGAGGAAACCAGCTCTGGCTGAAGGAGTTCAAGCAGACCGACATCCGCGAATTCGGGATGACCTTCCACGGCAGCATGGCCCGGCCGTTCTCGGCAAACCCCAACGCGGCGCTGGTCGCCATGGTCACCAAGCCCCAACTGGAGAAGGCATTCACGACCGCGGACCTCAACACACCCATCTTCCAAACGCTCCAGGTCCCTGTGCGGGTGACCGCCGACTTCAAGAATGACCCCATCGCCGGTATCCAGGTGACGCTGGACTACCACCAGACCGACGACCGTACCGGCGAGGCCAAGGCGTTCTCGCAGACGTACGACTTCGTCAAGGGCGACGAGACGTACTACTTCCGCACGACCCTTGCCAAGGACGCCCAAGGAGCGCCGAAGAACACCTACAGCTACTCCAGCAGACTGCACTACAAGGCGGCGCAGCAGTCGACGGACATCGGCCCGCAGACCACGCGCGAGAAAAGCCTCATCATCGGGTACGACCGCCTTGGCTGCGTCGACGTCAAGGTGGTCGCGGGCACCGTGCCGTGGACGGCGGTGCAGTCCATCCAGGTCGACCTGAAGCTTCCCGGGGTGAACCTGCCCTCCGCGACGCAGACCCTCGTGCTCACCGCCACGGCGCCGGAGGGAAGCTGGTTCAGCTACACAGGCGGGCAGACCTCGCAGGAGTACGAGTATTCCTGCGAGTTCCTGCTCAGGAACGGCAGCAGGCTCGTCACCGGACCGGACCGCACTTCCACGGCCCAGCTGCTGATCGACGCCCCATTCGAGGACCGCATGGCAGCGACCTTCACTCCTCAAGGGCTCTTCCCGCCCCTTCAGTCGATCGTGCTGTCCACCAAGTACGCCGACGAGGACGCCAAGTACCACACAGAGGACACGCACGTGTTCGTCAACAACACGGAACCCTGGCGCTGGGAGGTCGACCTGCCCGACGCGAAGAAGCGTGAGTTCCAGTACAAGGCCGACATCAACTACGCCGACGGGACGACGGCATCCGGACAGTGGCAGGTCGGCCAGGAGGGCAGCGTCCCCGTCGGTGAGGTCAAGAGCTCGCTGATGGAGGTGTCCGTGACCGCGGGGGCACTGGACATGACCAAGTGGAAGCTCGTGGTGGTGAAACTGCGCTACGAGGACCCCGTCACGCACGCGGTGCAGGACGAGACGTTCCAGCTGACCGCTGGCAACGCCGCTCAGAACCCGTCCTGGAAGGTGACGCTGAAGGATCCCGCCGCCCAGACCTACACGTACGAGGTCGAGGGCTACGGCACCGACGGCACACGCAAGTCCGTGCCCGTCACCTCCACCAGCGACGAGCTGCTCGTTCTCGAGCTCTGACGGCGGCAGCGGGCGCTGAAGGGACGATGTCATGACCGATGAGCTCAACGTCTCCAGCCTCCAGGCACTGGACCTGGGTCCCGGTCTGACGGACGCGGCGACCGGACCGAACATGACCATGGCGGGAGGCACCTTCCAGCCGGGTCTCCTGGGCGATGTGATCGCCCACCAGGCGGAGCTCTCGGTGGACGCGATCCCTGTACTGGAAACCGCGCCGATGGAGTCCGGGGAGGTGCTCAGGAGCGGCGACGGGACCGAGTGCTTCGTGCCCGTCGCCGTCCTGCCGACCCGCTCGAAGAGGTCCAAGACACCCGCCGTGTTCCTGGAGGAGGACGACACCGGCAGATGGAGCCTGCTGGTGTGGATCGACCTGGTCCGGCCGGACGGCGCATCTCCCGAGGCGCAGGCGCTGCCGTTGAGTGACATCGCGGCCGTTCTCACCGCTACAGCACCGGAGACCGGGGCCGACTTCACCTCGGTGAGCGACCTGCCACCGCCCGAGGGTGTGGTGCGCCGTCTGGCGCTCGCCGTTACCGTGGACCCGGCCGTCATGGCCGAAACCCTGCGCACCGACATGAACGCGGCCATCGTTGTGAGCGGAACGGTGTACTACCGCGACCAGAACAGCGCCTCACCCACCCCCGAGGAAGAAGAGCAGCTTCAGGTCGCGCAGTTGTCCCGACGCGAGACCCTCGACCAGTTCCGGGCGGACGGAGGCTCGGACGAACAGGCCTACCGGCTCGCCCAGACCCTGGACGAGCAGATCCAGGCATCGATGCTGGAACTGCTCCATGTCGACAATGCCTCCATGCTCCTGGGACCCGGCGGGGGAGGAGTCCTTCTCTACCTGCCGCCGTCCGACAAGCCCAACCGGCCGATCTACTACCACTGGAACTTCAAGAGCGGCGCGGACTCCCAGGAGGGTCTGGACCCGGACAACGTGTGGGTCGAGAGTGGAGCGGGCCTGTGGCAGGCGTCGCCACTGCCCAACCAGTACTTCGTGATCCCGCACGAGTACCGGCTCGCCTTCGAAGTCGAGCGGGGCTCCCCCGCCATGAGCGTGCTGCTCGTCCGCGAAGACGGGGCCGACGGTGCAGCCACCGGCAGCCAGACATGGAAGGTCCGTGTCCGCTTCAAGGTGGTGCCCTGGCTCGACCAGCGCGAACTCGAAAAGCTCCGCGCGGTGATCGCCGAACTGGAAGGGGTGTCCTACCCGCAACTGGTGATGGGCGGGTACGCCAAAGCCACGTTCGATCAGTCGACCTGGCTGAAGGACCTCGGCGGCAGGGCGCTGAGCTCGGACAGCGAGACCACGCAAGTGGACGCCCGCGGCTTCGAGCTGGTGCTCGACTGCTCGATGGAGTTCTACACACTGCTCGCCCAGCTGCTTGCACCGCCCACGGGAGCCGCCACCGGCGTCGATGGACGGGTGCTGCTCGACCTGCGGACGTCGCCGGACGAGGAGGCACCTCTGGCGCGCAGGGAGATTCCGGTCCGCATACGACTGGACCGCCCGGACGACGGATTCCTCACGACTGAGCAGATCACCGCCCCGTTCCCCGACCCCGCGACCTGGCCGACGGGATGGACACCGCCCTTCTACGCCAAGGTGCGCAGCCCAGGCGCCGTACGGGCGGATGTCGCCGGGGTGACGGCGGCCCTGCTCGTGCTGGATCCGTTGACCGGTGTGCCTGTGGACCACGCTGCCGCGGCAGCGACGCCCGCAGCCTTCTCTGTCGGCCTGCCGGATGCTCCCCCCGTGCAGCCGCCTCCCGAAGCGGCGCCGGCCGGGGCTCCTCCCGTGTTCCAGCCGCCGGCCAATCCGCCGGTGGGCAATGGGGAGGTGCTGCTGAGACTGACCCAGAGCGAGCGCATCCCCGTCGACCCCCGTCTGGTGAGCTCCCTTGCACTCGACTTCACCGGAGTGACCGTGCGCCTGGACCCCGCGGTGATGCTCGAACGGGTCCATCAACTCGGCACCTCCACCGGCCTGGTGGCGCGGGTGGACGTCAGCAGTTACCAGCTCAAGCATCCGGAGAGCCTGCCGCCCGAACTCGCCGACGTATTCGGTATCGACGTGGAGGTGAGGCGTGGCTCCGCCGACGCCGTGACGGTGAGTCTCAACCGTGATGCCCCCGAGGCGAGTCTCGACCTCCCCTTCGGCTTCTCCGACCTGGTGGTCGGTGTGCGCCCAGACCAGCCGAAGTTCGAGTACCGGCGGCGCAACGTGGCGATCAAGGGGACGGGCCCGTACTCGGCCTGGGAATCCGTCGTGGGCAAGAGCCTGCACGTCACCCCGGTCACTTGAACACACGAGAAGACGAGAGCGAGGCGGGACACCATGTCCGAGACTGTGGTGAACACCGATGGTTCGACGACGGTCGACAACGGCGACGGCACGTCGACGACGACCTGGGGTGACGGCACCTACCAGGTCGACTACGCCGCCGACGGTTCCAGCATGCGTGTGTTCTCCAACGGGAACGTGCTCAACACCTACGCCGACGGCACCCGCACCTACAACGACCAGAACGGCGTGGCGCTCGACCCCGACACGGGGCAGCCGCTCGCCCCACCGCCCGCCCCCGAGGCGCCCACGCCCACTTCCGGTGAGATCGAGACCGGCGTCCACCTCATCACCACCCTCGTGGAAGCCGGCCTCATCCTCGCCCGTGCGGAGGGCGCGCTGGCCATTGTGGAACCGGCCAATGCCCTCCTGATGCCCATCACCATGGCGGGGGAGATCTGGCACGCGCTCGACTCCGCGCCGCGCGCCTACGGCACCATGGGCCACTGCTACGGGCTCATGTACGGCGCGCTGGACATGGGCGAGCCGGCCTACCCGCAAGGGCCCTACTCCCTGGACAGCGCCGAGACCATCGAGCAGAAGCAGGCGCGATACGCCGAAGGGGTCCAGCTGGCTGCCGGACAGCTGGCCGACGGCGCCAACGGCACAGCCATGAGGAACAAACTGCTGCTGCGCACCGCCTATCTGGGCAGCGACCCGAGCCGGACCCTCAACGAGATCTGGAAGGCGTCCTGCCTCGCGACCGACGACGAGTTCTACGCCAACCATCTCGCGCTCATGTGGCCCGACACCGGCATGACCGAGGCGTGACGTCCCCTGGGAGGCTGCCGTGACCAGGACATCAGCTCTGCTCATCGCTGCGCTGACTGCGGGCGTGGCCGGCCTCGGCCTCACACCCGGGGCATCGGCACCGGCCTCGTACGATCCCGATGCCTGCGTCGAGGGCCATGTCTGGAGGCTGACGTCGCCCGACGACCATGTCTGTGTGCCTCAGGCGGTCCAGGACCAGGCCGCAGCCGACAACAGCCAGGAGGATGCGCGGCGCAATCCCGAGGGCGGACCGTGGGGACCGGCGACATGCTTGCAAGGTTACGTCTGGCGGTTGGCGACCCCGGAGGACCTCGTGTGCGTCGTCCCCGAGACCCGTACCACGACCGCACAGGAGAACGCCGAGGCGCCGAACCGCTGGAAGGCCACGGTGCGTACGGACGGTTCCAACGCCCACCCGTTCCTCTACCCTGCCGAGTCGTACGCGATCACCATCGTGCCCGCGGGACGCGGCGCGGAGGAACTGTCCGTACTCGTGGTCGACGCCGAGGGCGCGGCGACAGAGAGCGGTACCGGAACGATGGTCGCGAACGATCAGGGCACACAGAGCCAGCAGTTCGAGTTCCAGCGGTGGGGCGGCGGAGTGGCCCTGTCCAACGCCTTCCAGATCGTGGCCGGTTCGCAGGGTGGCTGTCTGACCGTGGCGGAATACGGCAAGGGGAACGGAGCCAGGGTTGTCACGAGCTCGTGCGAGGACGACGCGAACCAGGTCTGGTCCCTGGCCGGCCGACGTGACGGCTCCTGGGACCTCCGCGTACGTCACAGCGGCAAGTGCCTGACGGCGCACAACCCGAGGCTGACAGCACCGTCCGCGGGAGCGTATCTGGAGCAGTGGGACTGCCTCGGCGGGAAGAACCAGGCCTGGCGCCTCGTGCCCGCGCCCACGGAGTGAAGGGGCCCACGGACTGACGGCACCTACGGCCTGGCGTGCGGGTCGTGCCTGCGTCGTGTCCAGAAGGGCCCGGTCCATCGGTCCTCCGCTCGATAGCAGGCTGCGCGTGCCCGGAGGAACTCCGTGTGCACCACGGTGGTGAGTTCCGCGTAACGGGTCAGGGCGTCCCCGTCGCCGTGGGCGTCGGCCGCCATCGCGGAACCGGCCGAGACGCCGGTCGCCAGTGCGGCGGTGATACCGCGCGCGGCCACGGGATCGGTCGCTGTCACCGCGTCGCCGACGGCGGCCCAGCCGGGGCCGACCGTGGGTGACGTGCACGAGGTACCGGCCCGCAACACGGCTAGTCCTTGCGGCGGCCGGCTCCCGTGCAGGCACGTCCGGGTCCTCACCTGTTGTGTGGCGGTGAGAGCTTCCCACCAGCCGGCTGGGTGGCGCAGGCCCGTCGGTGCGACGAGATCCGCGTCCGTGACGGCCATGACAATAGTGCGTCCGCCTGGCAAGGGCGCGGTGTACCACCAACCGAAGGGGGCGGACTCCACGAGAGAGGTGCGTTCGGCGCCGCTTCCGATGTCTCCCGCCGCCGTACGCCCGGGGAGCACGGCAGCGATCGCGACGAGATGGTCGGTCGCCACGACGCGTGCCCCCAGCCTGCGGGCGACGCGGGCACTCGCCCCGGTGGCGTCGACGAGGTAGCGCACGACGACCTCGGTGCCGGACAGCGACACGCGCCACAGTTGCCCGACGCGGCCAACGCCGGTGACGCTGCCGTCGTGGCGGCGCACCCCCGCCTCGCGTGCGGCGTCACGCAACGAGACGTCGAAGGCCCGCCGGTCGAGAAGCCAGCCCGGGCCGTAGGGGCCGTCGATGAAGTCCGACGCCGTGAGGGTGCTGTCTCCCCAGACGGAGCGGGTCCCGTACCACGGCTCGTGCCCGTGCGATGCGACCCTGTCCAAGACGCCGAGCCTGGCCAGCAGAGGCCGTGCGGTGGGTGCGAGGCTCTCTCCGACATGCCTCTGGCGAGGGTGCGGCCGGTGCGCGAGGACGACGTCGGCACCGGTGGCCGCCAGGGTGAGGGCGGCGGCGCAGCCGGCTGGACCGGCGCCGGCCACCAGAACGTCCGCGCAGCCGACCCCACGCATCAATGGATCGTTCCCATGCCGTTGATGAGCGGCCGCAGCGGGTTGTCGGCATTGGTGGCGGCCTGCGCGGTGGACATGCTCACCCGGCTGAGGGGAGCTGTCGCGTCGGGCAGCGGGCAGCCTGCCTCGACCCAGTCGGAGACGATGTCGCGCACCGGCTTCGGCACAGGCAGGTCCTTGGTCAGGTCCGTGTGATCCGCCCGGTCGAAGAAAGCGTGGATGAACTCCCGCCGGGATGGGGGGAAACCTCCCTGCTCGGCGGTCGGCGGACCAGCGACGCCGGTGCTGGCAAGGGCGTTGGCGGGATGGGCGATCGCGGCGAGCAGCACCGGGGCGGGCTGGAGTGCCCACCAGGCGACCGGTCTCTCGACGAGGTGGTCGGGGTCGCCGGGCTGCGGGCCGATGAGGGTGCGCGTGTCGGACAGGTAGGCGGCCGGGCGGGCGCGCACCGCGTCCGCCAGGAGGACCATCGCCTCCAGCGGGGAGTACGCCCGCTCCTGCGTGCGCTGCTCGACCAGGGCGCGGATCCAGTCCCGCCAGAATCCGGTCTCCTCGGCGTCGAAGACCTTGTACATCGGACCGTCCCAGGCCAGGAGTCGGAGGAACGTGCTGGCGTCCGGATCTCCGGGGCAGACCCACTCTGACTCGCTCAGCGCGTTCAGAAGTCCCTCGGGGTCGGCGAACCAGTCGTTGAGACAGGTGCCCGCGAGCTTCTTCTCCCCATGGTTGAGCGCCGCCCTCGACGCCTTGTCCCGGATCGAGGTGAGCAGGCGCTCCTCGGCTGTGGGCGGTGCGTTGAGCCGTGCCACCAGTTCCTCACCCAGGTTGCCTGTGCTCTGGAAGGCGACGTAGCCGTTCCAGATACGCTCCCACTGCTGCTGGACGGCTCGGTCGCCGCCCAGGGTGTGGACCTGGTCGAGATGCTGCACTACAGCCTCTCGGGCCAGCGCGCCGTGCCCGTCCGCCGCGTTGTCGATGCCGATGTGCATGCGGAAGAACCGCGAGTCGATCCCGTGGTGGTCCATCAGCTTCGCCACGGGCGCGACTCCCAGAACTTCCCATTCGAGGAACAGGGTCATGCCGAGGAGCTCGGGGAAGTACGCCTCGGGGTGCGCGGAGATCGCCAGCTCGAACGCCGGCACGGTGTAGGCGGAGTCCAGGAGATCGGTGCGGGCCGCGAAGGCGTACGAGTCGACGGACGGCAGGTAGATCCCCAGCTGTTGCAGCAGGGTGCGGTAGAGGTTCGAGTGGTTCAGGGCCGGGTTGCCGTCGCCGACCTCCTCCTTCCAGATCCGGAAGAGCAGAGCGTGCACCTCGTCGATGGGCTTGCCTTCGGTGAGGTAGCGCAGCCAGACGCCGTCGAGGAGGTTGAAGGGAGCGAGCTGCTTGAGCCGTTCGACGACGGAGTCCCGGGTGCGGAAGACCGGCTCGATGTCCTGCTCCGCCGGATCGTACGCCTCGGCGTCCTGGGAGAGGCGGGTGTAGATGAGGTCGAGACGCTCTTCGAGGTTCTCCCGGGTGTAGCGGAAGGGGCGCAGGGTCTGCGGGGCACTGGGACTGCACTGCGCTGCCACGGCGGCTCTCAGAACGCTGTCCACGAATGCCCGTGAGGCCCTGACCTGCTCGGGGAAGCGGTCGGGATGCTGGAGGGTGTAGAACCAGTCGCGGTGGCTCAGTCCTACCTGGTGCGCCCGCTCCGTCTCGACGAGGACGCGGCTGCCGTCCGGGGACCGGCGGGCGACGACGAAACCCAGCCGGCTCCATTGCGTGACCATGTCGTCGGCACCGGTGTGCTCGCGCACCTTCTTCCACGCGTCGGCGACCCGCTTCTCGTAGGCCGTGTCGCTCTCACCGGCGGCGCGGGGCAGCTTCGGTCTGTGGACCACCTGCTGCCCGACTCCGCGGGCCCATGGGCGCCGGTAGGGGAACGGGCCGGTGACCTGTGCGCCCTGTTTGCCGGCGGAGCGGATCAGGGCGAGGAAGTGGGACTCGGGATAGACGTCGTCGGGCCGCTGGGCGGGCCACCAATGGGTGTTGCATTCGTAGAAGTCGGCCTGCCAGGGGAGGGCCATGTGTTTGGTGAGGTCGCCCGCCTCGGAGCCCTCACGAAGACGGAAGGGCTCCGACCAGGTGTCCGGGTCCTGGACGACGTAGGTCACTTCGATCCCCGGGTAGAACGGGCCGCCCGAGCACGCCTCCAGGGCCGCACGGAGCAGTGCGTGCGGCTCTTCGGCCGGAGAGGGCTGCGCGGGCTCGGGCTCCTGACCGGTCCAGTCCTCGACGAAGTCTCCCTCCGCCCAGCGCCTCATCCGGTCGTACTGGCCCGGCAGCAGTGACATCCATCTTCCGGGCCGGCCGTCCATGGGTTCCCCGTCGTCCCCCGCGAGCTGCGGCATGTACTCCGAGGTCGCCTCGGCGGCGTTCGGCTCCGGTGCGCGCAGCACTCGGAAGACGCCCTGCCTGAGTTCGGCGCTCTCCGGTCCGCTCGCGGCCAGCCGCCGTAGCAGCGCCGGAGCGACGAAGTGGCCGGGCTCCCCTTCGCCGTGGCCGCGCAGGGCGGCCGCGTTGACCCACTGGAGGTCGCTGACGCGCCGCAGGATCGGGAAGATGTGCCGGGTGAAGGAGACGTCGCTGCGCTCGCTCTCGTGCTCGCCCCGGGCTTCGGCGGCCACGTCGTAGAGCGTGACGAGATTGACGGTGTCCGGCGAGAAGTCGGGCGGTCCTACGACGACCCACGCGGGCCTCGCCTCCAGCGTCCGTGTGCCCCCGCCCAGGAGCACCGTCGCGGCGACGGGACCGTCGGACACGTCGTCGTACCAGAGGTCGTTGTCTGCGTAGTGGATGATCGGGTTGTTCGCGGCAGTGGTGCCGGAGTGACCGAACCCGCCGAGCACCAGCAGACGGCCCTCGCCGTCGGTGCGCAGTTCGCCCAGCGGTACCTGCTTGCCGAGGAAGGTGCCGGTGTCGAAGCGGCTGCCGCTGCCGTCCTGGTCGCGGCCGACCACGGTCCGGGGGCCGGGCTTGACGACCAGTTCGGCGCGGGCCTCGGGATCGTCGACATCGATGGCCTGGTTCCGACGTGTTCTCGGATCGGTTCGGGTCGTGTCGCCCTCGGGTGCGGCATGACGGCGTCCGAGGAACCTGAACCACGCGGCCTTGGCATTGGCGAGCTCGACCGTCCAGGAGATGTCCGCCTGGTCCGCCGTGAGCTCGCCGAGGACGTTGCCGTGCGCGTCGTAGCCGTAGACCCGGAACCGTGCCGCCTGCCGTTTCACCCGTCCGGCGGCGTCCTTGAAGCCACCCGCCGGTCGTGCCGGGGTGCCGGGCGTCTCGGGTCCGACGAAGAACTCGTCCGGGCTGTTGCCTACACGGGCGATGCCGACCGCCGGGTGGATCTCGCAGCGCACTACGTCGTCCAGGTTCACAGGAGGCAGTTCACCCGAGTTCCTGGGACGGCCAGGGGAACTGAAGGGCGCGGACGCGGATTGTCACCTGTCTGGCGGATCAACTGTGGGTAGCGCCCGAATACCGCAAATAGTGTCATATGGGTTGGGTGAGAAGGACCCGAAAACCCAACTGAGGAAAGGAAGAACCCACGATGGCGAAGCCCAAGGAATCTGGCCCCGGCCGGAAGCCGAGCGCGAAGGATGCCCAGAAGAGCGCCGAGGACATGAAGCCCGGCTCCGAGGAGCAGAGCCCCGAGAAGGCGGCTCCCGGCGAGAGGCCGCCGCAGGAGCCCGTCGAGCCGCGGCCCGAACCCAGGAGGTTCGGTCGGGGCTGAACCGTTCGGTCGACCTCCGAGGTGTTCCGCACGACGCCGACCGACGTCTGCGGAACACCTCCACCGTTCCGGCCGGTCAGCTGTCGTCGTACCGAGTGGCCCGCTGCGCGGTCGCCCCCTTCTCCGGTGACCAACGGATGTACCCGCCCTGGAACTGGCTGTAGCGGCCGTCGCCCTCACCCCTCTCGTCGGAGGTCGGGTAGCGGAGGTAGCAGTTCTCCCAGCCCATGTTCGCCCACTGGTCACGGATCGCGCCGTGCACCTCGTGCGGGCCGGTCTCCGGCTCCTCGCCCTCGCTCACCAGTTGGGCTTGACGACATTGCCGTAGGACCAGGCGGGGCCCTTAGACATCTCGAAGTGCAGATGCGGTCCCGTGGAGTTGCCCGTGGTGCCGACCTTGCCGAGTTGCTGTCCGGCAGCGACGTGCTGTCCGGCGTTCACCTGCCGTTGTGAGAGGTGGCAGTACGTGTAGACATGCCCGTTGTCCGCGGCGAGCCCGATCCACTGGCCGTACGCTCCGCCCTGCCCGTTGGACCAGGCGATCGTTCCGCTGCGTACGGCGACCACGGGGACCCCGGAGTCGGCCGCGTAGTCCTGGCCGGTGTGCCGGCCGACACCGTCGGGCCTCCAGGCGTATTTGCCGCGCTCGTAGAATTCGAAGCTGACTTTGTGGCCGGGCACGGGTGAGGGCACCTTGCCGGGACGCCCCGCAGCGGCGGGCGCGCTCCTGTCCTCGACGTGGAAGAGGCCGGTGAGGTGGCCCAGGGTGGCCAGGGAGGTGAGGCCTGGCACGCCGTCGGCGTCGGCTCCCGTGAAGCCCTGGGCGAGCTGTTCGGCGCGGTAGGCGGCCTTGGTCTGGTCTCCGAAGAGGCCGGTGGCGCCGTCGGAGATCTTGCGGCCCCGTTTGATCAGGGCCTTCTGTACGGTGCGTACGTCCTCGTTCCGCTTGCCGAACTGGACGTTGGACAGAGCAACCATGACGAGGCTTTCTAATTGGTGCAGGGACGGAGTCGTAGCCGATGGCCTCATGGCCGCGGCTGGTTGGGCAGACGCCCTGCGCAGCATCTCCGTCGTAAGACATCGCGTGGCATTCGGTGCAATGAGCCAGTGCTGCACCGAACTGCATCGATTCCGTCATCCCCCGGCTTCCACGGAAATCCCATCCGAGGTGATCGCTCTGGAGGCCATGGCGTCCGCTCCGACTTTGTGCATCTTCGTTCGAGGGTACGGAATCGATGTCAGTGCGGCGTCAATCTGACGTCATCGGCGGGCTGAACCTATCCGCCGAGTTACAGCGTGCGAAGCAGTACGCGGCAATCCCCAGCCGCCCAAATTTCGGACCCGTGACATCGTTCCGGATGCGGGCCTTCCCCCGTGAAGATGGGCACGCGGTTATTGATCACACGGCGAGCGTGAGTTCAGCGGTGTGGTGTCGGCGTTCGTATGCGCTGGGGCTGACTGAGCTTTTCTGATCAGGTTGGTGCTGGGTGGATTTCGAGTCCGGTGTGGGCGAGGAATACGGTCAGCAGGGCCGGTCGGTGCTGGATGCCGCGGAGTCCTGTTCGAACAGCGTGGGTGAGTTCGTCGAGGGTGAGGGCGGCGAGGTTGGCCAGGGCGCATTGCGCGTCGGCGATGCCGTGCCCGAACAGGGCCTCGGGACCGCTCTCGCTCCAGGCGTGGTGCCAGTTGCGCACCGCCTGTGCGCTCACTCCCAGGAGGCGCGCGATCTCCGCATCCGACCGGCCGCCCTGTTCGAATAACTGGCCCGCTGTCAGGCGCCTTTACTCCCCTGGCCCGGTGAAAATCACCGGCACGCTGCCCCGTCCCCATGAATACGGCACAGCACCAGCGACATGATCAGCCAAGCTCAGCGAGGTGGCCGTTGGCGGAGTGCCGGTGGCGGGTGCTGTAGCGGGTCAGCCAGGCGAAGACGGTCCTGCGGCAGGTGTCGGCGTCGCCGTAGTCGTGGGCGCACTGGAGGGTCTCGCGTTTCAGGGACACGTGGAAGCTTTCGCAGGCCGCGTTGTCGGCGCTGGCGCCGACCGTGCCCATCGACGGGGTGACCCTGAGCTGGTCGCAGAGGCCGGCGAAGGCCCGGGATCCGTATTGCGCCCCGTGGTCGGAGTGGAACACGGCGCCGTCCGGGCGGCCGCGGGTCGAGGCCGCCATCCGCAGTGCGTCGGCGACCAGGTCGGCGCGCTCTACGTTTCTTCCTGGGAGACCCCAACCATTCGTAGGGTTGCGGCACCCGGGGGAGCCGGGCATGGGAGGTCGACGTCCTCGCGGTAGAGGGCGTCGATCAGGAAAGACGGCATGCGAACGCGACCCCTGTTCATGATCTTCGGCTTCGAGAACCTTGATCATCAGGAGTCGCGTTCGCCATTTCCAGCCGGGGACATCGACCACAACGCACCACACCGGGGTGAAACCCTCATCTCGCCACCTGAGAACGCATCAGCCCTGCTCCCCGGGGCCCTGAGAGACCCCAGTCCTTCG
This sequence comes from Streptomyces sp. NPDC002742, assembly GCF_042888885.1. Lineage (NCBI taxonomy): Bacteria > Bacillati > Actinomycetota > Actinomycetes > Kitasatosporales > Streptomycetaceae > Streptomyces > Streptomyces sp. NPDC002742. The sequence goes on along the minus strand of NZ_JBIAQF010000002.1, from coordinate 99,461 downwards.
CAGGTCACTTGCTTCCACGGACTCAATTTCGGCGATCACTTGGACATGCGCACGGTGAAGTTTTCTATCTTGCCGGACTTCCATTCGATGTGGTCCTGAACCGACAAGTAGGCCGACTCCCGGGCCAGGCGCAGCTGCTCGCTCGCGTTGTTCCATGTGTACTTGGCGTACTGGGCGCCCGCGACGTACCTGCTGGGAGACAGCTTCTTCGACCGGCCGCCGTCCCAGGGACAGTCCTTCGTCGCGTCGTAGTCGCACGTGGAATAGGCCCTGATGTAAAGACCGCAGCTGTCTGAAACCCATACGTCGATGCGGCTCAGCCTGTCATTGCTTGAATACCACTTGCCTGGAAGATTACTTGTGGCTAGGCAAGCGGCTGCCTGTTTCGCTGAGGTGAGCGTGAACGTGACCGAGAGGGAAAGCGTCAAGGCGGCCGTGATGAGCAGGGCCATGATCCGGGGTAGTTGGCTGCGGGCAGAAGAGACGTGTGTCATTGCGAACCTCAGATGGCGGGTACCAGCATGAGCATTCCGTGGTCGCACGACATGTCCAGCTGGTCTTGCCGCTTGGCGGCAGGCACGACTAGCGCAGCGCGGGAGAGTTGACGACGACGCGCTGAAGAGTGGGCGGCGAAAATCACATCCGACTCTCGCTGGTCATCAAGGTAATTCCAGTCAACGCCGGTCACCTATATGCCGCAACTGGAGGGCGATGCAGGGTGATGTCCCGCCAAGTGGTGTAGCCGGTCGTGGGTCGTGAACGTGCGGGTGTCTGCCCGAGGCGTGCATCCGCTGTCGCTGAATGCTCCCTGAACAAGAGCAGGCCATCGTGCAAGGAGCAATGCTCAGGACTTGTGGATCGGCTCCCTGGGAGTGCGCGAAGGGCGTATTTTCCCGGGTGATTGATCGACCAGTCGCCGAGTAGGCCCGCGTTCGTAGTCCTCACCGACCCCGTCCAGACGATGGCCCAGTCCGCCGTCCTGCGACACCTGGACCGCCGAGCCGCCGAACTCCACGCCGGACCTGCCTACGAGTCCTGGCTCGAGATGATGACCCGGGCCACGACACGCTATCCGTTTCTGGCCCAGCGCCTCGCGAGTGGTCCCTCATCCGAGCCGTCACGCTGGGGCAGCCGTGGCATCCGGACGCTTTGCTCGAGTCGTCAAACTGGCTCCAACTCAAAATGGCCGAAGCGTCGAACGCCGCCGCCCTTGGGATCCTCGCAGACGGCGGTCGCACCAAACGGATCCGCAACACCGCCCGGACCAGCCTGAAGCAGCAGAGCCTTCAGGCCCAGGCGACGGCGTCCTCGAGGGGCACGCGGGGCAGCCGCGGGAACCAGGGGTCGGCACCGGGGTGACCGATGTTGACCACCAGATGGGAACGCCAACTGGTACCGGCGAAGAACTCGTTGTCCACGCCGGCCTCGTCGAAGCCCGCCATGGGACCGGCCACGAGGCCCGCCGCGCGCACCGCGAGCAGGAAGACCCCGGTCTGCAGTGCCGAGTTGTAGGCAGCGATGTTCTCGCGCTTCTCGGTCTGGTCGGCGAACGCCGCTCGCAGCATGTCGCCGCGGGCCGGGAAGACTGTCGGCATCTGCTCGTGGAAGTCGGTGTCGTACGCCAGGACCGCCACGGCCGGCGCTTTGAGGGTCTTGGCCCTGTTGCCCTCGTCCAGGTGGCGGACAAGGCGCCCCTTGCCCTCGCGGGTGCGCACGAAGAGCACACGCAGAGGCTGGCCGTTGGCGGCGCTCGGCGACCAGCGGGCGAGTTCCCAGATCATGGCGAGTTCGCCGTCGGTTACAGCCGTTGCGGCGAAGGTGTTCGCGGTACGGGCCTCTGTGAACAGCAGCTTTCGCCCGGCGTCGTCCAGGACATCGAGGGCCTGCGGTTCGCGGTCGGTTATGGTCACGGTTTCTCTCTTGCTTCGGTGTGCGGATGGTGTGGTGTCGGGGCGGGCTCTCCGCCCGGTACCAGTCGGCGGGACGGGGTTTGCGGAGCCGGGCGGGGCGCACATCCCGGTGCTGTCACCCAGGCCTGCCCGCCCCTGGCCGACGGTCATGTGCGGCGTGCTGTCCGCTTGCTCCGCTCCGCACCCAACTGGGCGTAGAAGTCGATGAGTTCGGGGTTGTCGACCGCCGCGGGGGTGAGGATCTGCTCGGCAGGGACGCCTTGGAGCAGGCGCTTGACCGGAACTTCGAGTTTCTTGCCGGTCCTCGTGTGCGGGATGGCCGGCACGGAGAGGATCTCGTCGGGGACGTGGCGGGGTGAGGCGCCGGCGCGGATCGCGTCGCGGATCCGGTCGCGCAGGGCGTCGTCCAGGGTGACGCCGGGCGCGGGGACGACGAACAGGGGCATCCAGTAGCCGCCGTCCGGCTCCTCCGCGCCGATGACGAGGGCCTCGGTGATCTCGGGAAAGCGTTCGACGATCTCGTGGATGTCGGCGCTGCCGAGGCGTACGCCGTTGCGGTTGAGGGTGGCATCGGAGCGGCCGTGGACGATCACCGAGCCGTGGGAGGTCAGGGTGATCCAGTCGCCGTGCCGCCACACGCCGGGGTAGGCGCCGAAGTAGGCGTCGAGGTAGCGGCTGCCGTCGGGGTCGTTCCAGAAGTGCAGCGGCATGGACGGCATGGGCCGGGTGACGACCAGTTCGCCGACGCGGTCGAGGACCGGGGTGCCGTGGGCGTCGTAGGCGGCGAGCGCCACGCCCAGGTTGGGGGCGGACAGCTCCCCCGCCCAGACGGGGGTCGTGGGGGCGGAGCCGGCGAAGCCGGAGACGACGTCCGTGCCGCCGCTGGTGGAGGCCGGCTGGACGCCGGCGCCCACGTGGTCGCGGACCCAGGGGTAGGCGGAGGCGGGCAGAGCCGAGCCGGTGGAGCCGATGACGCGGACGGCCGACAGGTCGTGCGCGGAGGGTTCGATGCCCAGCTTGGCCATGGCCAGCAGGTACTGGGGGCTGGTGCCGAAGACGGTGACCTTGTGGCGCGCCGCCAGCTCCCACAGGATGTCCGGTCGCGCAAGTGGTGCCGGGCTGCCGTCGTAGGTGCAGGTGGTGGCGCCGGTCAGCAGGGTGGAGACGACCAGGTTCCACATCATCCAGTGGGTGGTGGTGTACCACAGCAGGCGGTCCCCGAGGCCCAGATCGGTGTGCAGGCCGAGGATCTTGAGGTGTTCGAGCAGGACGCCGCCGTGGCCGTGGACGATGCCCTTGGGCAGGCCGGTGGTGCCGGAGGAGAAGACGACCCACAGCGGGTGGTCGAACGGCACCGGGGCGAAGGTGAGGTACTCGGTGCGGGCGGCGGCGTCCTCCCAGGGAACCGTCAGCCCCGGGCGCCGGGTCTCGGGCCGGGCGAGGCCCAGGTGGTCCACGAGAATCGTGGCCTTCAGCGTTGGCAGCGCGTCGGCCAGTTCGAGCGAGGCGGCACGGCGGTCGTGCCCGGTGCCGTTGAAGAGGTAACCGTCCGCGGTGATGAGGACCGTGGGTTCGAGCTGGGCGAAGCGGTCGGCGGCGGCCTTGGGGGCGTAGTCCTGGCCGCACACCGACCACACCGCGCCAAGGCTGGCGGTGGCGAGGAAGGCGATGACGGCGTGGGGGGTGTTGGGCAGGTAGCCCACCACCCGGTCGCCCTGTTCGACGCCCAGGTCTCGCAGGGTGGCGGCGACGGAGGCGACCTGGGCGCGCAGCTGCCGGCCCGTGATCTCGTAGCCGGAGCCGGTCTCGTCCAGCGCGGTGATCGCGGGAGCGTCCGGCTGAAGGTTGCGCAGTGCGTGGTGGGCGTAGTTCAGGGTGGCGCCGGGGAACCAGCGGGCGCCCGGCATGGTCTCCTGGGCCAGTACACGCTCGTACGGCGTCGCCGCGTCGATGGCGAAGTACTCCCACAGGGCGGCCCAGAAGCCTTCCAGGTCGGTGACCGACCAGCGGTGCAGGGCCTGGTAGTCGGTGGGGTCCTGGACACCTTCGGCGCCTTGGTGCCGGGCTGCCCATCGGGCGAAGTCCGCGATGCGGCTGCCTGCGGCCGCCTGCGGGTCGGGAGTGAGGAAGGGTTCCGGATACGGCGTGGCGTGCGGGGTGCTCATCGTGTGGTGCTCCTCGGCAGGGGGGCCGGCCGGCCCCCGGCGGGGCGGCGGGCCGTGTGCAGCAGCGGCGCCCAGACGGCGGTGTCGGTGAAGTCGCCGGTGCCGGCGGGGACCGTGTCCAGCACGACGCGATCGGGACGCAGCAGGACGGCATCCGCCCGGCCGCGTGCCAGCCAGGCGGCGAGGGTGCCGTCGTCGCCCAGGTCGTCCACGCGGATCGTGCGCGCGCCGAGTGCCGTGGCCACGGCCGTCACCTGCGAGGTGGGCGGCACGGTGGTCAGGACGGCGAAGGAATCCCCGAGGACGTCATCCAGGCGCACTCGCCTGCCGTCGACGATCACCCACGGCTGCGGACACAAGGTGCCGGCCAGCACACGGCCGACCAGCCGGGGGCGGCGCCGTACCAGTGGACCGGCGGCCAGGGCAGGGCTGAGATCGCGGCCCACCGCCGCTGTCACGCCGGGGATGCGGCAGGCCGTGCCCACGACGGCCCGGCGGATCGCCGCGCCCCGGTCCTGTCCGCCGGTCATGGCCCAGCCGACGGCGACCGCGACGCGGATCAGGTGGCGGGCGTGCGGCTTGCGTTCGCGCTCGTAGGTGTCCAGCAGTGCGTCGTCCGCGCCCTGTTGGAGAACGCGGGCCAGTTTCCAGGTGAGGTTGTGGGCGTCGCGCAGTCCCGCGCACAGACCCTGCCCGATGAAGGGCGGGGTGAGGTGGGCCGCGTCGCCCAGCAGGAAGACACGGCCCCGGCGCCACCGGTCGGCCAGGCGGGCCCGGAAGGTGTACTGCGCCTGCCGGACCACCTCGAAGTCGTCGCCAGGCGGGGCGTCACGCGGCAGGTCCACCCAGGGGGCGACCAGCTCGCGCAGTCGGTCCAGCCCCTCCGGGCCGTCCAGGGGCTCGTCGTCGGCCAGCCGGAACTCCCAGCGGTAGCGGTCCTCGCCGACGCGCATGAAGGTGGCCGGCCGGGTGGGGCAGCAGATCTGCTCTGCGCCTTCCCAGGTGCGCACCCGGCGACTGGTGCGCACGTCGATGACTCTCCAGCTCTCCTCGAAGTGCAGGTCCTCCCATACGGCACCGATGGCGTCGCGAGTGAGACTGCCCGCGCCGTCGCAGCCCAGGACGGCATCGGCCCACACGTGCTCCACCTCGTCGCTGCCGTCGCGGCGGAAGGCGACCCGGGCCGGACCCGTCGAGCCGTGTGCTCCGTCGGTGTCCTGGGTGACGGACACGACCTCCACGCCGCCCCGCAGCTCGCACTCCGGGCGGCGCGCCAGGGCCTCGCGGAGCAGGCGTTCCAGCTCGGGCTGGTCGAACATGCTGGTCTGCGGGAAGCCGTGGTGTCCGTGCGGGGAGCGCGGGAACTCGGCGATCAAGCGGTGCCGGGGATCCAGTAGCCGCAGCCCGCGCGCCGGGCGCGCGAGGGCGGCGAACTCCTCGTGGACGCCGACACGCTGCAGGATCCGGCGGACTTCGTCGTCCATGGCGACGGCGCGCGGCAGGGGGTAGACGTCCCGGTGGCGTTCCAGGACGATGCTGCGCACTCCGTGGCGGGCGAGCAGGAGGGCGGCCGTGACGCCCACAGGTCCCGCACCGATGATGACCACCGGTATCCGGGATGCGGCGTTCATGACGCGTCCGTCACAGGAGTCTGCTGCTCGCCGAGGTTGATCCGCCCGTCAGGCGTGGCGATCGTGGCGGTGATGAGGTCGCCGTCGCGCAGGTAACGGGGGTTCTTGGCCTGGCTGTTGAAGAACGCCTTCCACTTCAGTGCGGGCGGCAGCAGTGCGCCGATCTTCTCGACCGGCTTGGGCGGGGCCTTCAGGGCCGTGCCACCGGGGGTGCCGGTCAGCAGCAGGTCGCCCGGATCCAGGGTCTGGAAACGGGCGAGCAGGGTGAGCGCCTGCGCGGGCCGTACGATCATGTCGGCGAGCGTGCGGTCCTGGCGCGGTTCGCCGTTGACCGACAGCCGCAGGCGCAGGTTGGACAGATGGGCGAAGTCCTCGGGCTCCAGCAGGGCCAGATACGGTCCGGTCGGTGTGAAGGTCGGGTAGGACTTGCTCTCGTAGAACTGGGTCTTGGTCAGCTGGACGTCGCGGGCGCTGACGTCGTTGGTCAGGACGAGTCCGGCGACGTAGCGCGGCAGGTCCTGCTCCTGGACGACGGTGCCCACGGGCAGGGTTGCGCCCATGACGAGGCCGAGTTCGACCTCGTAGTCGAGGAACTTCACGTGCGCGGGGCGGACGATCGCCTCGTGCGGGCCGCTGACCGAGCCGGACGCCTTGCGGAAGAAGGTGGGCGGGATGTCGCCGGTGAAACCCGAATCGCGGGCGTGGCTGCGGTAGTTGACCATCTGGGCGACCACCCGGCACGGGGTGGTGACCGGGGGCAGGGCCACCAGGTCGGCGACGGGTGTGCCGCTCTCGGCGGAGGTGGCGGCCTCGCGGACCGCGTCGCGGTCGGCGAGCAGTTCGGCGGTGGTGTGCGCCCTGGTCTCGACGCGGACGGCGCGCTCGTCCCGGACGACCCACCAGCCTCCCCCGCTCCCGGCTCCGCCCGAGCGGGAGGTGCCCCCAGTGGTGCGCAGAACGTTGGTGCTCATGAGCTCATCGCTTTCATCAGGCCCAGCAGGCGTGCGGGGTCGAGTTCGTTGTCACCGCGCAGGGCCGTCATGACCTCGCGGAGCTTGGCGGGGGACGGATTCGTGCCCAGGAAGTCACGGGTGACCGGCGGCCCCCACTGGGCCAGACCGCTCGCCGACATGGGCGCCCAGCCGGGCTCGATGTCGCAGGAGAACAGGTCGCCGTCGGCGAAGTGCTCCAGCATGAAGCGGTCGGGGTCGCGCCAGTAGTCGAAGAGCTGGCTGCCCTGGATGTGCCGGCCGATCCCCCAGCTGCGCCGGTAGCCGCGCTCGGCGAGGTACTCGCCACCGGCGGCGATCGAGTCGAGGTCGGTGACCTGGTAGGCGGAGTGGACGTAGCCGTTGCCGGGTCCCAGGTGCATGGCCAGCGTGTGGTGGTCCACGGCCAGGCCGTCCTGGTCACAGCGGATGAACGCCATCGTCGGCCCGCGCTCGCGCTGCCCGTCCAGGAACAGGAAGTCGCTGACGATCATCCCAAGGGTGTCCAGGTACCAGTCCAGGGCGCGGGCGAACAGCCGTGTCTCCAGCACCACGTGGCCCAGCCGCTGGATACGGGAGGGCTCACGGGACGGGCGCTGGGTGGCGTTCGTGCGGCGGTGCTCCGTACCGGAGTTGAGGAGCAGGGGCTGCTGCTCGGGCAGCGCGGGCAGCTGTTCGGCACCGTGGACGACCCGGACCGGGAAGCCCGAGGGATCGAGCAGGGCGATGGACCGCCCGCCTCCGGGTACGCCGATGTCCCGGACGGCACTGCCGGTGGCGCGGGCCAGCCGGTCCAGGTCGCTCCGCTCGGCCGCGCGGAACGCCGGCCCGATGAAACGGGACGTTTGCCCGCGCCGGATGACCATGCAGGGTGAGCCTGCGAACGTGCCGCGCAGCCACAGCTCCCGCTCGGTGCGGGCGGCGATCGCGAACCCGAAGTCACGCGCGAACACCTCGGCCCGGTCCAGATCAGGCTTCTCGAACTCCAGCCAGGCCAGGTCGGCCACCTTGATCACCGGATTGCGAGCGCGCCCGGGGTGCTCGCCGCGCAGGGCGCCCTGCTCGCTGTGGAGGTCCTGGTGGGGCGTCTGGGGATCGGCCCTGTCAACGGGGGTGTGGGGCATGGTGTCCTCCAAGCAACACTGCCGTAATGAGGAAATCATCAACTTTGACGCATCTCGTCGTCAATAGCTGAGGCCAGAGAATTGATAAATCCATCAGTCATGGGGGACTCATCGTCACGGTTGCTAGACTCGCCGTATGCCGACGTCAGCCCCGCCCAGGAACCGCTTCGAGCGGCGCCGCGCCGAGACCCGTCAGGCGCTCGTCCGCGCGGCCCGGCAGGTCCTCGCTGAGACCGGGGACACCAGTGCCAGCATCCAGGCGATCGCCGAGCGCGCGGACGTGGGTTTCGGCTCCTTCTACAACCACTTCGAGTCGAAGACGGAGCTGTTCGACGCCGCGGTGGCGGACGCCTTGGAGGAGTTCGGGCAGGTCATCGACGAACGCGTACGAGGGATCGAGGACCCGGCCGAGCTCGTCGCGGCGGGCTTCCGGCTGACCGCCCGGATGGCCGACTCCCACCCGGAACTCCTGCGGATCCTGCGCGATCGCGGTCTGGCCCACATTCACTCCGACCGGGGCCTCGCCCCACGAGCGCTGCGCGACCTGGAGATCGGCATCGCCTCGGGCCGCTTCACCTGTACCAGCGCGACCACCGCCCTGTCCGCCGTGGGCGGGACCCTGCTGTCCCTCGTCGCACTGCGACTGGCCCGCCCCGACCTCGACGGCGACGTGGCCGCCTCCGACCTGGCCGAGATGGTCCTGCGCATGCTCGGCGTCCCCGCGGACGATGCCCACGAGGTCACCCGGCGCCCCCTGCCCGACCTCACCTGACCCCGGACAAGCCGTGAGCGCCGGTGCTCCCTCAAGTACCGGCGCCCACTCACCCCTGCCCGAGGTGGCTCGGCGGAACGTTCTGTTCCGGTGTCAGGGGACGAGGATGAGACGGATCGGGTCGCCGATCTTGTTCTCCAGCCGGTTGACCGCCTCGGCCGCGTCGGCCAGCGGAATGTGGTCCGTAATGGAGGGGGCGAGGTCGAGACGGCCGCCCGCGGCCAGCCGCACCAGCTCGGTGACGGACTCCGGGGTGCCCCCGTAGTGCCCGCGCACCTGCTTGCCCAGGTAGTTGAAGGTCAGGCCCTCGGTGATGGTGAGCGGCTTCGGCGTGATGCCCACCAGGATCAGGGCGCCGCCCGGACCGAGCGCTGACGCGGCCTGCTCGCGGACGGCGGGCACGCCGGCGCAGTCGAAGGCGAAGTCCAGACCCCGTCCGCCGGTGGCCGCGCGGACCTGGTCGGCGAAGTCGGGGGCGCTCGGGTCGAGGGCGACGTCCGCGCCGAAGGCCAGGGCGCGCTCCCGGGCGCCGGGCAGCGGGTCGACGGCGATGACCGGCGCGGCGCCGACCAGGCGGGCGAGGAGCACGTTGTGGGCGCCCACTCCGCCCACGCCCCAGACGCCGACCGCCTGGGCGGGGCGTACGCCGGCGGTGGCGACGACGGCGGCGTAGGGGGTGGAGACCGCGTCGGGGATGATCGCGGCCTGGTCGAAGGGGAGGCTGTCGGGGATGGGGACGAGGGTGTCCTCGCGGGCGAGGGCGTACTGGGCCCAGCCGCCGTCGTAGTCGATGCCGGCGGTGAGCATCCGGGTGCAGGGGCGGCGGCGCACGCAGCCGGCGCACTGGCCGCAGGTCTTGCCGGCCTCCAGGGTGACGCGGGTGCCGGCGGTCAGGCCCCGCTTGAGGTCGGGGCCAAGGGTGTGGATCACACCGGAGACCTCGTGGCCGACGGTGACCGTGTCGGAGGTGGCGAACAGCGGGACGAGAGAGCCGTCGATCAGGTGGACGTCCGAGAGGCAGACGCCGGCGGCCTTGACCTCGACGAGGACCTCGCCCGGGCCGGGTACGGGGACGGGGACCTCTTCCACGACGAACTTCTTGCTGTCCAGGTGGAAGCGTCCGGCGAGCATGGTGTCCATAAAAATCTGCTTTCTGTGAGCGGCACGGTCCGGCGGTTCGCGCCGATGGGTGCCGGGTGTTGCCTGGTGGGCGTGGGGAGACCGGGAGGCGTGGGGCCAGGGAGGGGTGCCGGACGCCTCCCGGCACAGGGAGGGTCAGGCGAAGACGTCCTGCTGGTAGCGCTCGTCGGCTTCCAGCTGGGCGAGCCACTGCTGGGCGCTCTCGTCGTCGCTGCCGGTGTGGCGGCGGTGGATGGCGGCGAGGGCTTCACGCACCGCGGGCGCCATACGGCGGCCGTCACCGCAGACGTAGACGTACGCGCCGTCCTGGAGTGCCTGCCAGACACTGTCGGAGGCGGCGGTGAGGGCGTCCTGGACGAACCGGGCGCGGTGGCCGGTCACCGCGGAGAAGGCGGTGTGGACCCGGGCGATGCCGGACAGCTCCCACGTCTCCATCTCGTCGCGGTAGAAGTAGTCGTGCTCCGGGTGGCGGCAGCCGACGAAGACCTCGGACAGGCCCACCTTCGTGCCGTTCCCGTACTGCCGGGCTCGCTCCTCAAGGAAGCCGCGCAGCGGCGCGATGCCGGTGCCGGGGCCGATGAGGATCAGCGGCGTGGCCGGGTCGGCCGGCGGGGCGAAGGTCGGGGAGGGGACGCGCACGTAGCCGTAGAAGACGTCTCCGGGCTCAAGGCGTGCGATGTAGGAGGAGCAGGTGCCGCGGTACTGGCCGTCGCCGGAGAGGGCGGGGCCTTCGAGGAGGCCGACGGTCAGGCGCACCTGGCGCGGGTCGGTCAGCGGGGAGGAGGAGATGGAGTAGAAGCGGGGGCGGATCGGGCCCATGAGGTCCAGGAAGACGGCCAGCGGCAGTTCGACGGCGGGGAAGCGCTCCAGAAGGCCCAGCACCGAGACGCGCTTGCCCAGGATCTCCTTCTGGTAGAGCCGCTGGGCCTCTTCGGTGTCGGCCGTGTACGCCTCCAGCTGAGGCCTGGTCCAGGGGCACTGGGTGTTTTCGGCCAGGGTCTGTATCTGGGAGCGGGTGGCCGGGTCCTGCAGTTCCAGGAACTCGGTGAGCAGCAGGCCGGCGGTGACGGGCGTGCCCACCGGCAGGTGGCTCCGACCGCCTGCGGGCTGGTCGAGCCGGAGCACCTGGTCGCGGTCGACGCCGAGCCGCGCGAGGGCGCGGTCGACCAGCGCGGGCTCGTTCTTGGCGTAGACGGCCAGGTGGTTTCCGGTGTCGTAGGTGACGCCCTTCGGCAGCTCGACGGTGATGGACTTCGCGGACGGGCGCGGGGGTTCGATGCTGAAGTCCCACAGCCCGGTCGCGTCGCTGACGAGTTCCTCGTTGGCGACCACGGCGAGGGGGTACGCCTGCTCGGAGACGATCGCGGGGCGTACGTCCGCCTCGGTGAGCAGGTGCACCTCGTAGCGCGGCGCGCCGTCGTCGGAGGTGTCGGCGGCGTACTCCTCGGCCAGGGTGGCCCACAGGGTGTCCGTCCAGCGGGTGGCCATGCCGTCGAAGTCACCGGCCGCATCGGCGATGCCGCGCTCGATGACGGGGGTGGCCCCGGCGGCCAGCAGGCTTTCCTCGATCCGCTTGGGGAAGGCCTGGTAGGTCGCGACCCACTGGGTGTTGCCGGCGCCCAGCAGCGCGAACCGCACGTCGGACAGTGAGCCCTCGGGCAGTCCGGCGGCGATCAGGTCGTCGAAACGCTGGGCGTTGTCGGGGGCCTTGCCGTTGTAGCTGGCGGCGACGACGACGAGCAGGCCCTCGGTGGGCAGGTCGTCGCCCAGTTCGTCCAGGCTCGTCAGCGTGGTGCCGAACCCGGAGCGCTCACCGCGGTCGGCGATGGTGCGCGCCAGGTCCTCGCACGAGCCCAGGCTGGAGCCGTAGGCGACGGTCAGGTTCACCCCGACGCCGCTGACCGCGGCCTGCTGCCGCTCGTCGTCGCTCTGCAGGTCCAAGGCGCCGAAGACGGTCCGCTCGTGCTCCTGGCGGGTACGGACGACCAGCTCGAAGTCGCCGGGCTTGCGCGTGAGCGCTTCCCGCACGTCCATCGTGTAGTCGTTCGGGTCGGCGAACTTGAACTTCTGCAGCACCAGAGCGAGGGCCAGCCGGGCCTCGGTGAGGGCGAACTGCCGGCCGATACAGGCACGCACGCCGTTGCCGAACGGCTTGTAGGCGTGCGGGTGCTGCTGGGCGCGGTTCTCCGGCAGCCACCGGTCGATGTCGAACTCCTCCGGCCGGTCCCACGCCTTGGGGTGGGTGTGCAGCGGGCCCTCGAGGATGTTGACCCGCGTCCCCTTCTTCAGCTCGTAGCAGCCGCCGATGACGGTGTCCTCGATCGGGGCCTTGCCGAAGGCCGGAATGGGAGCCCACAGGCGCAGGGTCTCTTCCAGGATCCGCGGGATCACGTCCAGCTTCATGATCGTGTCGTAGTCCGGGACCGTGTCGCCGGGCAGCAGCCGGTCCACCTCGGCGTAGGCCTGGGCCAGCACGTGCGGATTGCGCATCAGCGAGTACGTGGCGAACGACAGCAGACCACTGGTGGTCTCGTGACCGGCGATCAGGAACGTCAGCACCTGGTCCCGGACGTTGTCGTCGTCCAGCAGCTTGCCGGTCTCCGGGTCGGTCGCCTGCAGCATCAGACCCAGCAGGTCGTCCTCACCACTGCTCTCCCCCTGACGGCGCTCCTTGATCACACTCTCGACCAGCTCGCGCATCACCTGGATGTTCTCGCGGTACTTCTTGTCGTCCGCCCTGCGGAGCTTTGTCATCATCGGCAGCTCCTGCGAGCGCCGCAGCGACTCCACGAGCGCCCCCAGCAGCGCCTGGAGGAAGGGGTGCAGCTCTTCCTCGGCGAAGGAGTCGAACCGGTAGCCGAACCCCGACACAGCGATGGTGTCCAGGGTCAGCCGGGTGTAGTCGTCGGTGATGTTGACCGGCCGGCCCTCCTTACGCTCCCACCTGCCCGCCAGGTTCTGGGCAATCTCCAGCATCTGTCCGTAGTAGTTCTTCATGGCCCGCTGGCTGAAGGCCGGCATGAGGATCCGGTGCGCCATGCCCCATTCCTCTTCGTGCTGGTGTGCCGTGAACAGGCCCGCTCCCGCGAAGTCCCGGACATGGTTCAGCGGTGTCTTCTCGATCTGCTTGTAGAACCGCGTCTCGTCGCATATCTCGGCCACCAGGTCAGGGTCGTAGACGAAGACCTGCTTGATGCCGGCGATGTCCATGCCGTAGATGCCCTCGGGGAACTGCTTGGACAGCTCGCCGAAGTACGCGACCGGATTGGTGTGGGGGATCTGCGGCGTGTGGCCGAGGAGGGGGATCCCGCGCGGGGACCGGATGGGACGCGGGTCGGTCACGGGCTGCGTGGTCATGAACTTGCTCCTTTGTGCGGAGAGAGGCGAGGGCAAGGGCGCTGTGCAACGAAGGGGAAGCCGCAGAGGGGCAGCCCGACCCCGATTTCCATACGTCGTATGGAACTGTCTTCAGTGGTACCATACGGCGTATGGAAATTCCAAAAAGGGCCCCCCGGGGGACGAGGAAGAGAGACGTACCGCTCACCGAGGACGGCATCTACGCCATGGCGCTGCAGCTCATCGACTCCGACGGGGTCGATGCACTGACCATGCGCAAACTCGCGACCGCGCTGGACGCGAACCCGATGTCGCTGTATCACCACGTGCCGAACAAGGACGCCGTGCTGCGCGGCGTGACCGAGCGCGTCGGCTCGCGGTTCCGCACGCCGGAGCGGGAGGACGCTCCCTGGCAGGACCGCCTGAGCCAACTCGCCCTTGACTTCCGCCAACTGGCCCACCGTCACCCCGAACTGATGGGGTACTCCTTCGGCCGTGCCGACTTCATCCAGCCGGACGACCCGTTCTGGCAAGGACTCACCGGCACACTCGCCGCCGCGAAACTGCCCGCCTCGGAGATCCCCCGGGTCGCTGCCACCCTGTGCGCGGTCTTCACGGGACTGCTGGCCAACGAGCTGACCGGAGCACTGCAGCGGTGGACCACCCTCCCTCCGGCACCGGCCGGTCCCGACGGGGAAGATGCGCCCGCCCCCTCGAAGGACGTGATCGACACGATGTACAGCTGTGCGCTGGACGCCGCGATCGCCGGCGTGGAAAGCCATCCCGCACGAGCCCGAGAGGAGGAGTGACGGAGCGGCTGCAGCCGGTGCCGGTGATGAGCCGGCGGAACTCGATCAGCTTCTTGCTGATCACCGCCGCTTCGTATGCTTCCAGCGCGCCCGGTCAGCGCCGAGTTGACAGCCATCACCCGGTCCGCATCAGCGGCCGCCTCCCTCGAAGGGCCCTGTCCTCCAGGTCCTCAAGCCCGGGACCTCACCCGGCGAAGGCGAGGGTCGCCGGCACAGACGGGCCGGCGGAACAGCAGCCTGGCCGGACGCGCTTCGAACAGCACGGCAGGGTTGACCTGGAAACGGGTGGTGTCGCTGCTCAGAATGAACGCAGTCGACCAGCCGCGAGGACTTCAACCGCACCGGCCCGGCCGTCGAGCACATCGACCGGACGGTGGCGACCGGGCCCGGGCCCGGTCACCGCGAACGCACAAGCGCGCACGCGTACGTCGCCCGTGTCCGCGCGGCGTTCTCCGGACAAGAACCGCGTCCTGGCTCTGGTCGCTCCTTCAACCGTTGCCACCCGCTCGCAGCGCTCCCGGGCGCCTCGGCAGGGGCTCCGGTGGGATTCCCGGCCGGTCCTTCGGCAGCAGCACACGCAGGGCACCTGGCCGAATTCCGCATACGACGGGGAGAGGAAGCCTCACCGCTTCGCCGTCGATCCCCGCATCCAGGTACCGCACGTCACCCCGCAGCGTGACGCCGGACGCCGACCAGACGACACCACCCTCGCCTGCCGGGCCAGGACCGGGCATGGAGCGTCGCAGTTCGCTGCGCAGGTGCCGGAGGAGGTCCGGGGGCGTCTGTGCCGGACGCTTGAGGACGATGCCGCCCAGCAGTCCCGTGGTGAGCGAGAAGCGACGCCCCAGCCAGCGCGGTGTGGCCAGGTGATAGGGGTTGTTGGAGACCAGCACCATCTGCGGGAACTCGACGGTCCCCCACGGGGTGTCCACGCAGGCCTCGACCCACTGCTTGCCCTTGAGATAATCGGGTGCCACCGCAGCGAACGCGCGCGTCTTGTCCTCCCGGTACCCGGGCTCCAGCAGGGCGTCGGCGTACATGCCGAAAGAGACGTTGTTGACGAAGACGCGCGGGCCGAGCACCCCCAGGTCCACCCGTGCGGACTCACCGTCGACCAGGGCGCCCAGCGCCTGCGCCGGATCGCGAACGTCGAGGCCCAGGTCCCGGGCGAAATGGTTGCGGGTACCCGCCGGGACCACCATCAGCGACCGGCCCGCGTCCGCGGCCACCGCGGCGACCGCGGATACAGTGCCGTCGCCGCCCGCGACTCCCAGCACCTGTGCCCCCTCCTCGACGGCGCACCTCGCAACCGACGCCGCGTCCTCCTCCGCGCTGGTCATCCAGACCTGAGCCCCCATGTCCTCGGCCCGCTGGACCAGACCGTAACGAGCAGGCTTACCGCCGCCCGAGCGTGGATTCGTCACGATCACCACCCGGGCACGCGTCCGAGCTTCGGCCATCACCGCACCCACTCTCACCACTGATGCCGGCCTTCGGCCGACAGATGGAAGCCGTAGGACCAGGCTGACAGATCCCGCACCCTCTTCGCTTGCCGGGAACGCCAGTGCCTCCCGACGGCGTGGCGGCCGCACTGCGTGGTTCCATTGGCCGACGCACGCGCGCGCCGGCCGCGGCGGAGGACACGCGGCAGTACGCGACCACCCTGCCCTCGGCCTGTGCGGGCGCGTCATCGACGGGCCAGGTACCCGACGCGGCCTGGCGGACGGGGACCGGCATCGTGTCGGCAGAAGCATGACGCGGTCGGAGCGGACCCGGCCGACCAACTCGACCGGAAGGTCGCGCAGGACCCAGGCCAGGCGGGTGACGTCGTAGCCGGCATCACTGACGATCACGATATGCGGGTCCCCGGCCTGCCACTGGCCCGCAGTGATGAGCCGTTCAACGACTCTCCGGAGCTGGTCAGCGGTGACTGCTGTCGCGTCGTCGACCGGACCGAGCCGGACCGCGTCAAGAATCGCGGTCCAGGACGTGGCGCCGGGCTCCAGCAAGGCAACGAAGGAGTAGGGCCAGCCCGGGATGAACTGCGAGGCTGTTTTCGCACGGCCGTAGACGTGGCAGAACAGGCGCTCCGCCGAGCACGGCGCGTCCGATCGAAGCCACGGCGACACATCGACCGCCAGGACCAGGCGCCCGCCGTCGAAACGCGGCAGTCGCAGTCCGGCCAGCACCGTCCGTAGCCGTTCGGTGTCGATCCGGCCGTGGTTCAGGCCGCCGTACATCGCTCCGTGCCCACGCCGACGCTCGGGCAACAACGTCAAGTCCACCGGCGACTTCACCGCACCGTCCGCGCACAGCACCGCGTCCACCAACTCGAACAACTCATCGCGCCGAGCGGTCAGACACTCGTAGAACTCGCCCCGGAAGCGTGACGCTTCCGCGAACGCCTCCCTCTGGGGAGCATCAGCCAGCAGACTCACCCTCGAGCGTGATCTGTGGCACGACTACGAGTGGGGCAACGTGCACTGGCACTGCTGCGGCAACCCTCTCGAAGCCCGAGCTCTCCTCGACACCGCGATGCAGGCCATATCACCACGAAGCGCCCGCGAACTACGAAGGATCGTCAGCCCGTCAGACGCCGTCTGGAACCTTCCGACCCCGCCCTACGACACTGACGGCAGATAAAGAACTTCCCAATGACGATGTCAAGCCGCCGTCGTGACGGTTGGTAGGACCTCGTAACACGTTCCGTCGCGGAGCATGGCCCACAAGACGTTGGCTCGGCGACGGGCCAGAGCGAGCAGCGCGAGTACGTCAGCGATCAGCTCCAGCAGGTCCGGTTCGTCGTTGAAGACCCGGCGTGAGAGGAGGCGTTCGCCTCGCTCGTCGACCACCACGCAGTGGTGGTGTTCCTTGCCGATGTCCACTCCGGCCCAGATCTGGGACATGGTCACCTCCGCTAGCTCGTCGTCTCACATCGATCCCGCAGACGACCTCGCCGACGTTGTCCTACACAGCGATCGAGTCGCGTATCCCAATTAGCGGTCGAGTCGTCGAGGGGCTCCGGGCGGCCAAGTTCTTTGAGCCATCCAACGGCGACAAGCTCACAGCCATACCCAGAACCCCCGGGTCCGTCGATTTACGAATGACCAGCTCAGACCCACGCTTGAAAGGTAGGACAAGCTAAGACGCACCACTGACACCCACCCTGAAACGAGGAGCGTCGATGCCATCGGGAAAGCTCGACCAAGGCGAGCCCCTTCCCGACGGTGCCGCCCGGGAGTTGTACGAGGAGACCGGCGTCACCGTCGACCCGGCTCACCTGCGCCTGGTTCGCACCGTGCACCATCGGCAGGACACGCAGGTGGAGCGGATCGGCTTCTTCTTCGAGGCCACCGAATGGGAGGGGCAGCCCGTCAACAAGGAGCCCGAGAAATGCCTCGCCCTTGAGTGGTTCACCGTGCATGACCTGCCCGACGACATCATCGAGTACCCGGCGGTCGGTCTACGCGGCTACCTCGGCGACGACAGCCCTCTCACAGAACACGGCTGGCAGTAGACCGACCCCGCCTTCTCCACTCCTCCGCGTCGCCATGACGGAGGGCTCACGGCTCAGGAAGGGGGAGAGTTGGGCCCGCTGGTGAGGTGGGGCGGCGTACGGGCGAAAGCAGCGGCCTCTCCGGCGGCCCCGGATCCGGAGGGGCCGCCGAGCCTGCCGAAATCACCGAAGCCGCTCTGGCCCCGCAAACAGCCCGCCGACGGGAGGGGGTCCGGTCCGGCCCCGGTGCTGCACGTCGGTCCGGACGGACCACGCCTCACCCGGACGTGACGCGAGCCGACGCCCGCCCCCGCACGATGAAGGCGGCGATGTCGTGGGTGGGGCAGCACCCCGGCAGGACCGGCCCGTGATCCGGTGACGTGCACCAGATGCCACTGTCGGCTTCCCCTCCCTCCGCGCCGGACGGATCCGGCTCGATGGCATAGACGATGAGCATCTGGTCCGGGTCCTCAGGAAGGAGCAGCGTGCGGAAGGTGGCGGTGAGAGGACCGAGCAGGGGGTGCTGGAGGCGGTAGGCGCCGTGCATGGGGTCGACGACGTCCTGTCGCGCCACAGCCGCCGGAAGTCGGAGTCTGTCGCCGCCAGTTCCGCGATGAACGCGTTGGTCTCCTCGTCCTCGGGATGGCGGCCCACTTCCAGACGCAGCCAGGCGACGACGTGCCGTGCCATGACCGGCCAGTCGAGCACCAGTTTCCGGATGGCGGGCTGCCCGTACACGAGAAGGGCCAGGTTGCGCTCCGGCACGGGGGCGAAATCGAGGAAGATCTTCGAGGCGGGGCAGTTCCACGCCAACACCTGAGTCCGTCGCCCCAGGGCGAACACGGCGGTGTCCGGCATGTTGTCCAGCAGCCACTGGGTACCCTCCGAGACCCGCTCGGCGGCGGGTGGCCGGCTCCGGTCGGGGTGGGCGAGGTTGTGCAGATGGACCCGCTCCAACTCGTCCAGCCGCAGTGCGCGGGCGACCGCGTCGAGCACGGAGGCGGAGACCTTGTCGTTGCGCCCCTGTTCCAGCCGTATGTAGTAGTCGATCCCGATCCCGGCCAGCTGTGCCAGTTCCTCGCGCCGTAGCCCCGGCACCCGGCGCACCCCTCCGAACGTCGGCACGCCCACCTCGGACGGGCTCAGCCGGGCGCGTCTGGACTGGAGGAAGGAGCGGAGTTCGGTGCGCCTGTTCATAGCCTCTCCTGGCCGGATTCACCTGGCCGGAATCCTAGACAGGCCACCTGTGTGGAACGGGACCGAGGACGGACTCACAGCGAAAGGGCGTGAGCCAGGGGCCAGTTGGACCCCTCCTACATGCCCGGACGATCCGAGAGGCTGGATCTGCGCGCCCTTCGGCCCGTGCGGGGGATACGGGCCGAGGGTGCTGCGCGTCAGCAGAAGATGACGCACCACAGAGGCACCACGGAAAGGTATGCGCATGATGGTCAAGGTCCGGCGTACGGCAACAGCGGCGGCCGCGTTTCTGCTCGCTTTCGGAGGTATGAGCGCGTTGACGGTCGGTCCCGCCTACGCGGAGGACTACGCCTGCACCAGCTACCAGGACAAGACCTTCTCCACACCTGGGAGCGACGTGGAAGTCTCGATCAAACTGTGCATCGAGCACTACTCGGAGGGCGGGTACGAGGCCAGCGCCTACTACAAGTGGTCGGGAAGCGGTGGCACGGATCTCGACGACAACCGGAAGTTCGACCGGTTCGACCTCCAGGTGCGGGTCGAACAGCACGACCCCGACATCGGCGACATCATCCAGGCGTCGCGTGTCTGCGACGTGAGGTACGACATCAACACGTCAGGCGATGGGAGCGGCTTCTGCCAGAAGTGGTACAGCCACAGCAGAGCGCTGACCTGGAGCGCCGACGGGACCGTCACGTACGACATCGACCGCGACGGCGGGGGCGCGTACACCTGGAACCTGGGCGGCTCCCCGCAGATCGACTGACCGGAGGGCCTGGAGGATCCCGGTCCCGGCACGGTGCAGCGGCTCACCGAATCCGGGGTCGGGACGTCGGCCGTGCCGCGAACAGCGCCGCCTGCTCCTCGCCCGGCAGGTTCCCCAGCGCGATGAGATGCGGTGCCTGGGCCCAGCCCGCCCCGCGTGCCGCCTCCTTCGCCGCCCACAGGGCTCGGACCGTGCCCTGGACGCCGGTGGGCGGGTAGCCGGCGATGACGGCCGCGCAGGCTGTCGCGGCGGCCAACGCACTGCCCGGCTCGGTGAGTTCGCTGACCAGGCCGATCTCGTACGCGCGCCGGGCGGAGATCCGTTCCGCCGTGTCCATGAGCATCATGCGGTCGACCTCGCCGTACGGCATCCGCTGGGCCAGGAGCACCGACTCGTACGCGCTGACCATGCCGTACGTGGTGTGGGGTCGAAGAACTCGGCGCCGGCGACGACGAACTCGGACTCCCCGAGCAGGTAGAAGGCCCCTCCGCAGGCCATCCCCTCCACGGCGGCGACGACCGGCTTCCACAGGTCGTTCGCCTTGGGGCCGACGGTGAGCAGCGGGTCGTCCTGCATATAGGGCGAGTCGGGCTGGGGGACCACCGCGTCGCGGTCCAAGCCGGTGGAGAAGGCCCGACCGCCGGCTCCGGTGAGGACGATCGCGCGGACCGTGTCGTCGAAGCGCAACTCCCGCCAGAGTGCGTTGAGTTCGCCGACCGTCGGCAAGTCGATCGCGTTGAGTCTCGTCGGGCGGTCGACGGTGACCACCGCGACCCCGGTGTCCTTGTCCGCGGCGAGTCGTACGGTCATGGGCGCTCCAGGATCCGCTGGGGGAGACCGGCGGCGTCGAAGAGGGCCTGGACCCGGGCGCCGATGCGGACGCGGTCGGGGGAGAGCGAGTCGAGGGGGGCGCCCGCCTCGGTCACCAGGTTGCCCACCATCCGTATCCGGGGCGCTTCGGCCAGCTCGACGAGGATCACGTTGTACGAGGCCTGTGCCGCGTACTCCGGCAGGAGGGGCGGGTGCGGGACCACGTAGGACCAGATGCGGCCGGCCGGAGGTCGGACGCCACTCGGTCGCGAAGGACCGGCAGTGCGGGCAGCAGGGGCGGGCGGGAAGCGGGGTTCGCCGCAGTCGGCGCAGGCCTGGACGCGGAGCTCGCCCTGGGCCGCGTACCGCCAGAAGGGGGCGCCGTCGGCGTCGGGCACGGGGTCAGCGTCGCGGATTCAACTCCCTCGGATTCCGCGTCGGTTCGTCGGTTCCGTTCGGCGGTTCGATTCGTGGGTTTGGTTCCTCGGTCGGTTCCTTGGTCAGCTCCTCAGGAGGAGGGCGGAGGTCGGGACGCCCTCGCCTGCCGTGACCAGGCAGGTGGCGGCGCCGGGGACCTGGGCGGTGCTCGTCCCGCGCAGTTGCTTCACGCCCTCGTTGATCAGGTTGAACCCGTGGACGTAGGCCTCGCTGAGGCCGCCCCCGCCGGTGTTGAGGGGCAGCCGTCCGCCGGTCTCCAGGGCGCCGCCCTCGGCGAAGGCGTCGTAGATCTGGGCCACGTCGACGTCGTGCGGGGTGAAGTCGGCGTGTTTCCACAGGTGTCGGGCCGCCGCCCAGGCGGTGCCGGTGAGCGGGTCCTCGTTCCAGTAGTTGACCATGCCGTGGTGCTGGGCGGGCAGGCCCTGGGCGGCGGAGTGGACGTAGACGGGGGCCCGGCGGCAGTCGCGCGCCCGCTCCGCCGACACGATCACGCAGGCCAGCGCCCCGTCCGTCTCCAGGCAGTTGTCGTAGAGGCAGAGGGGCTCGCTGATCCACCGGGCGGTCATGTACGTCTCGCGGGTCAGCAGGCGGTCGTACATGATCGCCGCCGGGTTCTGGTTGGCCCGGTTGCGGCAGGCGAGGGCGACGTTGAAGAGGTGGTCGCGGGTCGTGCCGTACTCGTGCATGTGGCGGCGGGCGAGCATGGCTATCTCGTCGGCGGGGCGCAGCAGGCCGAACGGGCGGGTCCACTGGGCCGGGGTGGGGAGCTGGACGGCCGTGTTGGTCCACGGGCGGGGCCCGCTGCCCCGCTTCCGCGACCGCCAGGCGACGCCGACGGTGGCCTGGCCGGCGGCGATGGCGGCGGCCAGGTGCGCGACGGTGGCGCAGGAGCCGCCGCCGCCGCCGAAGCCGACCTTGCTGAAGAAGGTCAGGTCGCCGAAGCCGACGGCCTTGGCCAGCTCGACCTCGTCGGTCTCCTCCATGGTGTAGGAGGCGAGGGCGTCGACCTCGCCCAGGGCGATCCCGGCGTCGTCGAGGGCGGCCAGGACGGCCCGGCAGGGGCGTGTCCTCACCGCCTTTTTGTTCCGCATACTCAAGAGCGGAGAACTGGAGTACAACGGTGCCCCCCACCGGACACTGCACCCCGTCGTAGCCCACTGCGCACACAAGCCCCGCCGGAGCATCCCGGCGGGGCCTCGTCGTCTCACGCGCTATCACAACCGTCTCACCAACTGTGCGGACTCCCCCGGACTGTGAGGCTCTGAACTGGCATTACGCGCTTGTCCTGGATCAGCTGGACGCCCCTGGACGGTCGTTACGACCTGTGCCATGTCGTACCGCAGGACTCGCACGCCAACACCACAGATCACGGACCAAGATCCGGACCAGGTGCGGACCAACTCGGCCCAGCAGCAGACGATTCCACCCTTTACCGCAGGCCAGAGGTGATGGTGAGCGTGTACCACCAGCAGACGAAGAATCTGCTGGGCCGAACGCGCACCGCGCCCAGGCGCAGCACCTTGCCCATGCCCACGGCGGCTGAGCGGCGAGGCCCGGCTCGGTCTCTCAGCCCGGTCACCTGCCACGCAACAACCCTGAGCGGATCAACCCCAGATGCCCGAGTTCAACGGAGCGTAGTCAGCACCAAGTCAGCACGGGACAGGTGAAGACGGGTGATGACGTGGGCTTTTAGTCAGCACCGAACCAGCACGGGAGTCAGCACCGCACCGTCAAATCGCCCCGAACTACGCGTCCCGGACAGCACTCGTTTCGACCGCCTTCGAGCCGCAGAACCGCCCTTCCGTGGGCCGGCATGGTGGCCGCACGCATAGCCGACCCTCGAACTATGTTGCCCCACCACATGTGCCCCTGACGTGCATCTTCCTACCGTGTGCCGACACGTACCCGTCCCCACCGCACACGAGGAAGTGGCGCACATGGCCTCCGGAACCACCGCTCCCCCACCCCCCGCCAGCCTCAAGCGCATCGTCGCCGCCAGCCTCATCGGCACCACCATCGAGTGGTACGACTTCTTCCTCTACGGCTCGGCCGCCGCCCTGGTGTTCAACAAGCTGTTCTTTCCCGGCTCCGACCCGCTCGTCGGCACGCTGCTGTCCTTTCTGACATACGCCGTCGGGTTCGCGGCCCGGCCGCTGGGCGCGCTCGTCTTCGGACACTACGGAGACCGGCTCGGCCGCAAGAAGCTGCTGGTGCTGAGCCTGCTGCTGATGGGCGGGGCCACCTTCGCGATCGGTCTGCTGCCCACGCACGCGACCGTCGGCGCGGCGGCCCCCGTCCTGCTGACCGCGCTGCGCCTGGTGCAGGGCTTCGCGCTGGGCGGCGAATGGGGCGGCGCCGTCCTGCTGGTGTCCGAGCACGGCGATGCGAAGCGGCGGGGATTCTGGGCCTCCTGGCCGCAGACCGGAGCACCCGCGGGCCAACTCCTGGCGACCGGCGTCCTGTCACTGCTCACCGCCACCCAGTCGGACGACGCCTTTCTCTCCTGGGGCTGGCGCGTCCCGTTCCTTCTCTCCGGCGTGCTGGTCGTCGTCGGTTTGTGGATACGTCTGTCTGTCGATGAATCACCCGTGTTCAAGCAGGCGTTGGCGCGGGCGGAGGCCCGCGGGACGGTCGGGACGGGCGAACCGGAAAAGCTTCCGCTGGTTTCCGTACTGCGCCACCACTGGCGTGACGTGCTTGTCGCGATGGGCGCCCGGATGGCCGAGAACATCAGCTACTACGTGATCACCGCCTTCATCCTCGTGTACGCCACCACCTCCGCCGGTGTCTCCAAGCAGACCGCGCTCAACGCCGTCCTCATCGCCTCGGCCGTGCACTTCGCCGTCATCCCGGCCTGGGGCGCGCTCTCCGACCGCATCGGCCGCCGCCCCGTCTACCTGCTCGGCGCCGCGGGCATCGGCCTCTGGATGTTCCCGTTCTTCTCCCTGATCGACACCGGCGGCTTCACGAACCTGGTTCTCGCCGTCACCGTCGGCCTGGTCCTGCACGGCGCCATGTACGCGCCCCAAGCCGCCTTCTTCTCCGAGATGTTCGCGACCCGGATGCGCTACTCGGGTGCCTCCATCGGCGCCCAGTTCGCCTCCGTCGCGGCGGGCGCGCCCGCACCGCTCATCGCGACGGCGCTGCTCTCCTCGTACGACAGCTCGACTCCCATCTCCCTCTATGTCATCGGGGCGGTCGTCCTGACCCTGATCGCCGTGGGCTTCGCGAAGGAGACCCGCCACCGCGACCTGTCCGACGTCGAGGCCACGGCCGACGAACGACCCGCTCCGGTCACACCGGCGGACGCCCGTACCGTCTGACCGCAGACCCACGCTCCCCCGTCCCCGGTCCCCGTACGCGATACCGCGTACGGGGATCAGTACGGCCCGCCCGACGACAACCGGTGAAGTCTCAGAGCGAGTTGGATCTCCAGGGTGCGGGCCGGGCTCTGCCAGTCGTCACCGAGCAGGCGCCCCACCCGCTCCAACCGCTGCGCCACGGTGTTCACATGCACATGCAGTGCGTCCTTCGTGCGCGCGGGACTCATACCGCTCGCGAAGTACGCGTCGAGTGTGCGCAGCAGATCGGTTCCGCGCCGTTCGTCGTAGGCGACGACTCCGCCGATCGTGCGGCCGACGAAACCTGAGATGTCCCGGTCCCCGGCGAGCAGCAGTCCCAGGAATCCGAAGTCCTCGGCGGCCGCGCCGTCGCCGGCCCGGCCGAGCAGGCGCAGCGATTCCAGGCAGCGCTGCCCCTCCGCGTACGCCGAGGCCACCGCTTCGGGGTGCGCCGCGAGCTGGTCGACGGGCGCCGAGGCACCGACGGTGACCGCCTCGTGAACGGCGGTGCCGAGCTCCTTGGCTGTGCGGCGGGCCAGTGTCGTCGCCGTGTCGCCGGGCCCGAGTGGGAGCAGCAGGACGGTGCCACCGTCGCGGGCTGCGGCCAGCCCGTGGCGGGTGGTGGCGAGATGTGACGCGGCAGACCACAGCCGTCTGCGCGCGCCGGCCTCCTGGTCTGCGTCGGCGGCCGTGACGTCGAGTCGGGCCGCCAGCACCACATGAGGGCCGTCGAGATCGGCGTGCAGCCGCGCCGCCCGCTCCCGCAGCAGCCTCGGATCGCGGTCCCGGGCGTCCAGCAGGTCGTCCAACAGCTCACCGCGCACGCGCTGTTCGGCCTCGGAGGCCGAGCGTCTGGCGAGCAGGAGCAACGAGGTGACCATCGCGGCGCGCTCCAGGGTTCGCTGGTCGACGGGGTCGAGTCCCGGATGCCCTCGCAGCACCAGCGCGCCGAACAGCTCGCCTCCCGCCACCACCGCGGCGACCCAGTCGTCCCCGTGCTGTACGGCGTGGCCTTCGGCGCGGGCCGCCTCCACGGCCTTGGCCTGCGTGCCGCCAGGTTCCGCGAACTCGACCGTGCCGGCCAGGACTTCGGACACCGCTGCGGCCACGTCGTGGACTCCCCCGCCGCGCAGCACCAGTTCGGCCAGCCGGTCGTGGACGTCCGAGGCACGCTCGATCACTCCGCTGCGGTCTCGGATGATCTCGTTGGCCCGGCCCAGGCGATCGAGAGCGGAGCGGGTCTCCGCCAGCGAGTTCGCCGTGTCGATGGCGGCCGCGGCCAGGGCCGCGAAGGAGCCGAGCAGCGCGATCTGTTCCCGCTCGAAGACCCGCGCCCTGCGGTCCGCCGCGAACAGCACGCCGATGACCTGGGGACCGATCATCAACGGCACGCCGAGAATCGCGACGAGCCCCTCGTCCTGCACGCCCGCGTCGATGGCCCGGGTGTGCTGGAAGCGTTCGTCCTTGAAGTAGTCGTCGGTGACATACGGGCGGGCGGTCTGTGCGACGAGTCCGCCCAGCCCCTCCCCCATGCCCAGCCGCAGCTGCTGGAAGCGTGCGGCGACCGAGCCCTCGGTGACACGCATATAGGTGTCGCCCCTGGCCGCGTCGTTCAGGCTGAGGTACGCGATGTCGGTGCCCAGCAGTGACCGGGCCCGCTGCACGATCGCCTGCAGCACGGCGTCGAGGTCACGCAGGCCCGCGAGATCGTGTGCGGTCTCGAAGAGCGCGGAGAGTTCGGCCTCGCGGCGGCGCCGTCCTTCTATCTCCGTGCGCACGCGCAGGGCGAGCGACTTGGCCTGTTCGAGCGCGGCGACGCTCTCGGCGGACAGGCCCTCGGCGCGGGCGAGCAGCACCGGCTGCTCGTAGGCGTCGGCGGTCGCTCCTCTGGCCAGGAGTTCCAGGAACGGCGCTTCCGCGCTGTCGGCGGAGCGCTCGGCTGATGGCACGTGATCGCGGGACATGGCAACAGGATCGCGCATCCGCGGGGCGGCGCCCCGTCCCTGTGGATAACTCACGACTGTCTCCGCTACTGCTCGTGGCGAGTTGGCTGGTGCGGGTTCCAGCCCCGGCCCCAGCCCCGGCTCAGTGCGCGGTCCAGCCCCCGTCCAGCGTCAGCGACGTTCCGGTCATGAAGGCCGCCTGCGGGCCGCAGAGATAGGCCACCGCCTCCGCGACCTCCTCCGGCTCGATGAGCCGCTTGACCGCGCTGTCCCGCAGCAGGACCTCGGTCAGCACGCGCTCTCGCGGAATCCCGTGCGTCCGCGCCTGATCGGCCAGTTGTTGCTCGACCAGTGCGGTGCGCACATAAGCGGGATTCACACAGTTCGAGGTGACCCCGTGGGGCGCGCCTTCGAGGGCCGCGGTCTTCGAGAGGCCCTCGAGTCCGTGCTTCGCGGCGACGTACGCCGACTTGAACGCCGAGGCGCGCAGCCCGTGGACTGAGGAGACATTGACGATGCGACCCCATCCCTGCCCGTACATATGAGGCAAGGCGCCGCGGATGAGCCGGAAAGGCGCCTCCAGCATCACGGTCAGCACCCTGTGGAACACGTCGGGCGGGAATTCCTCGATGGGCCGGACCATCTGCAGCCCCGCGTTGTTCACGAGGACATCGGCGCCGGCCCCGGCCTGTTCCGCCGCGTCGAGGTCGGTGAGGTCGAGGACGTGCGGCTCGACGGTCCCGGCCAGGCCGTGCGTCTGCTCGGCCAGGGTTTCCAGGCCGGCGGCATCCCGGTCGACCGCTCTCACCTCGGCGCCGGCGGCGGCGAGCCGCAGCGCGCAGGCCCGGCCGATTCCGCTCGCGGCGCCGGTGACGAGGGCTGTGCGGCCGCCTAGGTCGAGTGCGGAAGCGTGGAGGCCCAAAAGGGCGCTGGGCAAGGTCATGCCTCGACCCTAAGCAGCACCCGCACCCCAACCGATGTGGTCAGCGCACATACTTCACACTCAGGTCATAGGCTCGAACCATGTGGGTTCGTCAACCAGCGCCTGCTTGATCCGGGCCAGGGCGTGCTCGTTCAGCACCGGCAGGGCGTCCACGTCGAACCAGCCGACCTGGAGCGACTCGTCGTCATTGACACGGGCCTCACCGCCGACGGCGCGGCATCGGAGCGTGGTGTCCATGAACTGGCAGATGTCGCCGTTGGCGAAAGTCACCCGCTCCCCGGCCCGGACCATGACGACGCGCTCGACCTCGACGTGCACGGCCGTCTCCTCGTACACCTCGCGCACCGCGCAGGCCGCGGGCTGCTCCCCCGGCTCCGGAATACCGGAGATGAGCGCCCACTGGTGGTTGTCCGAACGCTGCCCGAGCAGAATCCTGCGCTCGTCGTCGAAGACCACGGCGCTCACCGCGGGAAGCCAGAGGAGCTGGTGGCCCGCGGAGGCCCGGATCGCGCGGATGAAGTCGGGAATAGCCATGACCCCGACCCTATCGGCGCGACTCCGCCACCCCGCGCGGACCCGGGAACCCCGTCCTAGGCGCCGGTGTTCCGCCGCGAGCGGACCGCGGACGCCGCTGCCCAGCCGAGGCCACCCGCCGCGGCCAGCACCAGGATCATCTCCGGGACGATGCCCAGCTTCGTGGCCGGGGTCTCGGAGGAGCGCAGCGGCACCTTCTGGACCAGGGAGTCGGCGACGAACATCCCGGTCTTCTGGGTGATCTTCCCGTCCGGCATGATCACGGCGCTGACACCGCTCGTCACGGGCACCGTGACGGTGCGGCTGTGCTCGACCGCGCGGATCCGGGACATCGCGAGCTGCTGGTAGGTCATCTCGCTGCGGTCGAAGGTCGCGTTGTTGCTGGGCACCGAGATGATCTGGGCGCCGTCGGTGACGGTGCTGCGCACGGCCCAGTCGAACGCGGCCTCGTAACAGGTGGCCAGGCCGACCTTGGTGCCGTTCATGGTGAAGACACCCGGTTCGGTGCCGCGACTGAAGTCCTGGCGGACCATACTCGTCCAGTTCTTGTTGATGGCCCCGAGCAGCGGGCGCAGCGGCAGGTACTCGCCGAACGGCTGGACCTGCCGCTTGTCATAGGCGTCCACCGGGCCCTTGTCCGGGTCCCAGAGGATCTGTTCGTTGTAGAGCTTGCCGTGCCGTTCGACGACCGCGCCGACGGAGACGGGGGCACCGATCGCCTTGGCCGCCTCGTTGATCACGAAGCGCGCGTCGGGGTTGGCGAGCGGGTCGATGTCGGAGGAGTTCTCCGGCCACAGCACAAGGTCGGGCCTGGCGGCCTTGCCCGCCTTGACCTCGGCGGCCAGTCGCTCGGTCTCCCGCACATGGTGGTCGAGGACGGCACGCCGCTGGGAGTTGAAGTCGAGACCCGCGCGCGGGACGTTGCCCTGGATGAGCGCGACGGTGGCCGTGCCGTTCTCGGCCTTGTCGCTGACGAGCATCCGCGCGGCGAGCGCCCCGGCGACAGGGACGGCGACACTGAGCAGCGCCACCAGGGCGGCGCCGCGACGCAGGACGCCGGTACCGCGCCGCTCGACGGCCAGGCGGACGATCTCGTACAGCCCGAAGCCGCACAGCACGACCGCGAAGCCGAGCACTGGAGTGCCGCCGACCGCTGCGAGCGGCAGGAAGACGCCGTCGGCCTGTCCGAACGCGATCTTCCCCCAGGGAAAGCCGCCGAAGGGCGCACGCGCGCGTGCCGCCTCTCCGGCGATCCAGAGTGCCGCCGCCCACAGCGGCCACCCGGGCAGGCGGGAGACGAACGTGATCCCCGCGCCGACGAGCGCGACATAGATCGCCTCCACGGCGACGAGCGCGAGCCAGGGACCGGAGCCGACCTCGACGCCGGTCCACACCAGCAGCGGCAGCAGGAATCCGAGGCCGAACAGATAGCCGAGGCCGAGACCGGCCTTCCAGGAGCGACCGCGCAGGGTCCAGCCGAAGACCGCGAAGGCCGGCAGGGCGAGCCACCACAGGGTCCGTGGCGGGAAACTGACGTACAGCAGCACTCCGGAGAGCGCCGCGGCGGCGGCGGGAACGAGTCGACGCGCCAGAGCCGCCCCGCGCGGGGCGGGCACGGCCTGGGGTTCGAGCTGTTCCGGCTCGTCTACGGTGGTTGCGGTGGCGGTCACTTGGGGAGTGTACGGCGCTTGACCTGGGCGCCGACAGCTCGGCCTCCTCGGTCCCGATGGGCGCGACACCGCTCACCGCACGCCTTCGCCCGGATCTGCCGCAACGTTCCTGCACAACGGGTCCCCAAAGCGGCGCATCACCCGTTACGGTGTGGCCGAACCTCTGACGTGCGGCCTGACGCGGTGACGGCGCCCGGGGTCCGGCAGAGTCGGGGGGCGACGGGGGTGGGTTCAACGGGCATGGCGTCCACGGCTGACTCGGCGGCCACGGGCGAAAGACGCAGCGCCTCTGATGTGGCCGGTGTGGTCGTGCTCGCGGTCTGTGCCGCCTGGTCGCTGATCACCGCGGCCGCGCACGACGGCCGGCCCGAGGGCATGCTGCTGGCGGTTCTCGCCGTGGCGGCGGGCTACGCCTCGGGGCGGATCCTCGGAGCGCTTCTGCCGGTAGCCGCTCTTTGTGCCGGAGCGTTGGCCGGACTCGGTCTCGCCATCGCCACGCCCGGCCCGCAGATCAGCCTCCAGCTCGGCCACACCGGTGCCACGACCGCCCTGCTGACCCTCTCCTGCGGCGCCGCGTGCTGCGCGGCGTGGGCCGCGCGCCCGCCCGCCCTGCGGCTCGCGCTGCGGCTGGGGGCCGCCGGGACCGCGGTGACGGCGGCGCTCCTCGGGTCCACCACCGGATTCTTCACCTGCACCGGGGTCCTGCTGTGTTCGCTCGCCGCCGCCCGTGCGCGGCGCCGGGGCCCCGGCCTGACGGGGCTCGTGGCCTCCGCCGCGCTGGTGACCGGGGCGACCTGGGCGATCGGCGAGGACGCGCTGCCGGGCGGACTGACCGAGTCCCTGGAGGGCCAGCTGACGGAGCACCGCGTCCTGCTCTGGCACGACGCCCTGCGCATGGCCCGGGCGAACCCCGGGCTGGGGGTCGGGCCCGGCCGTTACGGAGAGCTCAGTCCCACGGTCGCCCAGTCACTGCTGCCCGACGGCAAACCCCACTCCGCGCCCCTGCAGCAAGCCGCCGAACAGGGGCTGACCGGCGTGGTCCTGCTCGCGACGGCGTTCTGCTGGGTCCTGTACGCGCTGTTGCGCTCGCCGCGCACCACGCCGATCGCGCTGACGACGGGCGCGGCCCTGACGGCGGTGGCCGTCATCGCGTCGATCGGCAACGCGCTGAGCTTCATGACGGTGACCGCGGGCGCGGGACTGCTCGCCGGGCTCGCGACCGCACGACCACTGACCACGGGGGAGCCGTACGACGTGCTGACCCCGGCCGGGCGTTCCGACAGTCATCCGGTGTCGTGATCGACCCCACCGCTGTCGTCAGCGCACCACGCCGGTCGTGTCCGGGCGCAGATGGCCGCGGATGATCCGTACCGCCGCCTCGGCGTTGTCCACGGTGATCGTGAACGTGTGGCCGTCGCCCAGGCGCAGCACCACGCCCTCGCCCCGCCGGACGATGACGGCCGTTCCCTGCTCGGGCCGCCAGCGATACCCCCAGCCGCCCCACTGGCGTGGGGTGACCTGGGGCGCGAAGTCGGCGCCTACGACCGTCGACAGAGGGATGCGGCGGCGTGGCAGCCCTATGTGGCCGCAGCGCACCTCCAGAAAGTCCTCGTCCACCCGCACGGCGACATGGACGAACGCGAGCGTGCCGAAGAGGATGAGCAGTCCCGCCGCGATGCATCCGACGACGGACATGACCAGCGGCGCCGTTCCCGACGTCCAGCCGGAGGAGACGGCCAGCTCGATCCCGAGAGCCAGACAGGCCACGCCGCCTATGGCGGGCAGCCACTGAACACGATTCCTCGCACGTCCGGTCCAGATCTCCGGATGCGAGGAGGTTTCGCCGTGGGGGTGGTCCCTCATGCCCATGAGACTACTCAGGTTCCGCTGCGCGGGCACCGGGTCGCGGAGTGTCACTCCACCGGGTGGACGAGCGTCCCACCGAGGGCGTCCGAAGGGTGACCGACCGTGCCCGCAGGGAGCCGGGTGCCCGCGTGTTCACCGCGGTCCGTCCTGGGGCGGACGTCTTCGGCGGCGGGCAGGGCGTCACGAGGACAGGGGCTCTCGCCCTTCAGCGTGCCGGGCTGACCGCCGAGAGTATGCGGCCTTCCTCATAGGCGAGCGCGGTCGGGGGCAGCGCGCCCTCACGTCCGCTCAGAAGGACCGTGACGGTGGAGTCGGCGGGGGCCCCGGGGTCCGCGAGCTCGCCGATCCGGCGCAGTGCCTGCGCGGCGACCGCCCCGGCGGAACCGTGCAGGACGAGCGGCGGACGGCCGGGGCGCTGCACGGCCGCGCGGATGCGCTCGGCGACCAGCTCGTAATGGGTGCAGCCCAGGACGACGACCCTTACATCCTCGGGGGTGCGCTCGGCGGCCGCGGCGATCGCGGCGTCGATGGCCGCCTGGTCGGCGTACTCCACGGCGTCCGCGAGTCCGGGGCAGGCCACCTCGGTGACCTCCACGCCGCCGGCGAACTCCTCGATCAGCCCCCGCTGGTACGGGCTGCCGGTGGTGGCGGGCGTGGCCCAGATCGCCACGGGTCCGCCGCCCGCGGCGGCCGGCTTGATCGCCGGGACGGTGCCGATGACGGGCACCTCCGGCTCCAGGCGGGCGCGCAGGGCGGGCAGGGCTCGTACCGAGGCGGTGTTGCAGGCGACGATCAGGGCATCGGGCCGGTGCAGCGCGGCGGCCTCGGCGACGGCCAGGGCACGCGCGGTGACGTCTTCCGGTGTGCGGGGTCCCCAGGGCATGCTGCCGGGGTCGGATGAGAGGACGAGATCGGCGTCGGGCCGCAGTCGACGCACCGCGGCGGCAGCAGCGAGCAGGCCGATTCCTGAGTCCATGAGCGCGATCTTCACCCGGTCACCATAGACGATCGGTCTTTACGGTCGACCGTGGTGGGGCAGACTGCGACAGGTGAGCGCCCTCCTGTGGATCGCTGTCGGATCACTGGCCGCGTGGCTGTGGCTGCTGCTCGGCCAGGGCTTCTTCTGGCGCACGGACGTGCGGTTGCCCGCCTGCCGAGAGCCGTCGGACTGGCCTTCTGTCTGCGTCGTGGTGCCGGCCCGGGACGAGGCCGCCGTCCTGCCCGAGAGCCTGCCGTCGCTGCTCGCCCAGGACTATCCGGGGCAGGCCGAGATCTTCCTCGTCGACGACGGCAGTTCGGACGACACGGGAGAGCTGGCCCGCGAGCTGGCGCGCCGGCACGGCGGACTGCCGCTCACCGTCAGCTCACCGGGAGAACCGCCCGCGGGCTGGACGGGCAAGCTGTGGGCCGTACGCCACGGCATCGGCCTCGCCCGCGCGCGTGAACCCGAATATCTGCTTCTGACCGACGCGGACATCGCGCACGCGCCGGACAGTCTGCGGCTCTTGGTGGCGGCGGCGCGCACGGGTGGTTTCGACCTTGTCTCGCTGATGGCGCGGCTGCGGGTGGAGAGTCCGTGGGAGCGGCTCGTCGTGCCGGCTTTCGTCTACTTCTTCGCGCAGCTCTACCCCTTCCGCCGGATCGCCGTGAGGGGCTCGCGGACGGCGGCAGCGGCGGGGGGATGCGTCCTGCTGCGCGCGGACACCGCCGAGCGGGCGCGGATCCCTGACGCCATCCGGCATGCCGTCATCGACGACGTGGCCCTCGCCCGTGCCGTCAAGCGGGGCGGCGGCCACATCTGGCTGGGCCTGGCCGAGCGGGTCGACAGCGTGCGCCCGTATCCGCGGCTGCACGATCTGTGGCACATGGTCTCGCGCAGCGCGTACGCCCAGCTGCGGCACAGCCCGCCGCTGCTCGCCGGAACCGTGGCCGGGCTCGCCGTGGTGTATCTGGTGCCGCCGGTCGCCCTCCTGGCGGGCCTCGCCGCGGGGAACACGTGGGCGGCGGCGGCCGGAGGGCTCGCCTGGCTGGTGATGACGGTGACGTACATGCCGATGCTCCGTTATTACCGGCAACCCCTGTCGCTCGCTCCCCTGCTGCCGGTCACCGCGTTCCTCTATCTCCTCATGACGGTCGACTCCGCGGTGCAGCACTACAGGGGGCGCGGCGCGGCCTGGAAGGGCCGCACCTACGCCCGCCCCGACACGGCCCTCGACGAGCACTGAGGGACGGGGACCGGAAGGTCATTTCCTGCCCGGAGTCCAGTTCATGCCCCAGCCGTAGGCGTGGTCGACGGTGCGCTGCGGACTCACCCCGCGCGCGGGGACCAGGTACCGGGCCTCACGCTGGACGACGAGGTCGGCGCCGCTGCCGGTGATGAGAGCGAGCGCGCAGACCGTGGACGGGACCGTGCACTCGTCGAGCGAGAAGTCGATCGGCGCGCCGTTCAGCGGCTGGAGGGTGACCGTGGCGTGCAGATCGGCGAAGGACCGCGCGCCTTCGTAGATGGTCACGAAGATGAGGATGCGCCGGAAGCTCTGCTTGTGATCGAGGTTGATGGAGAGGTTCTCGCCCGAGGCGACAGCCCCGGTGCGGTCGTCCCCGTCGAGATGTATGTACGGCGGCTGGTGCAGCGCTCCGAAGGCGTTGCCGAGCGCCTGAACGACTCCCTTGCGGCCGTCGGACAGCTCGTAGAGCGCGCACAGGTCGAGGTCGAGGTCGGCGTGCATGGCGACGGCACGGCCGCGTTTGCTGCCCCAGCCCGAGAACTGCTTGCGCACCTCCCAGTTGAGGTTCACACGCATGGCACCGGCCGTACCGCCCTGTTTGCTGAGCGAGACGGAGGGTGCTTCCTTGGTGAGCGTCACCTTGGACAGGCGGACCGGCGCCGGAGGGGCGGCGGGTGGTCGCGGTGTCATGGGCGGGGCCATCGTCGGCGGCATGGTCACGGGCGGGGCGACCGGCGGAGCGACCGGGGGCGGCGGCCCCTGCACGAGGGTGGCGAGCGACGGGGGCACAGGGGCGGCCGGGGGCGCCGCGCTCTGCGGCTCGTCCACCGTGATCCCGTAGTCGGTGGCCAGACCTTCGAGACCGCTTCCGTAGCCCTGTCCGACGGCACGGAACTTCCAGGCGCCCTGGCGCCGGTAGAACTCGCCCAGCACGAAGGCGGTCTCCACCGTCGCGTCGGCGCTGTCGAAGCGTGCGACCTCCGTGCCGTGCTGTGCGTCGAGCACCCGGATGTACAGGCCGGGCACACGTCCGAAGGAACCCCCGTCCGCGGAGGCGGCCAGGACCACGGTCTCGACGACGGTTTCCGCTCGCGTGAGATCGACGAGCAGCGCGTCGGTCACCTGGCCGCGGTCGCTCCGCTTCCCCTCGTGGCGCACGGCGCCCGAGGGGTGGGCCGGCTGGTTGTAGAAGACGAAGTCGCCGTCCGAACGAACCTTTCCAGCCACGAGCAGAAGAGCGGAGGCATCGACGTCGGGCACCCCCGGTCCTGAACGCCACCCCAATTCCACCCGGAGTGCGGTCGTCGGGACAGGAACATTCGATCCCTTAGGCATTGACATGTACGCCCCCATCACGTGTCTCCACGCCGGTACGAGTCCCGAACGGACCGCCGGCTCCGTTCCCGCCAAACCTAATCCCCAGGTCCGCCGACTCCCATGGCTCGCGTCAGAAGATCCTGGTCAACCGCCGGTAACCCGTCCGAAGCTCGGCCTTTACACGATCTCAACCATCTTTGACGTCCTTTTTTCCCGAGTTCGCTCGCATTGGGGATCCCGCGTCACCGCCGACACGGAAAACAACCCTCTTATCGGTCTCCCCAACCAGCACATCGTGGGCTTAACTTATGTGCCATGACCTCCCCCCGCTCCACCTATGGCGGCGGTTACTACTCCGCCTTCCAGGACACCCCGATCTACGACTCCCTCGTCGCTGAGCGGGGTACCCCTCAGATCGCCCCGATCCGGGTCCCTTCCGCCTACGACTCGGGCAGCAACAACCTCCCGGCACTGCCGTCCGCGCTCCCCGCGCTGCCGGCCGGCCCCTCCTCCTACGGCTACCAGCAGGCCCAGCAGCCCTCGCCGCTGCAGCAGGCCCCCGCGCCGTACATCCCGCAGCAGGTCGGCGCGCCTCGGGGCTATCCCCAGCCGCAGCAGCCCCGCCCGATGGCGGCCGGCACGGGCTACGAGGCGATGCGCCCCGCGGCTCCCCGCCCCGCCCCGGCCAACTACCAGGACCCGTACAACGGTCAGCAGTACCGCGGGTACTGACACGTCCGAACCGGATTGTCGGTGCTTCCTGGCACCATGGCGGTCATGGGGAACGCGGCACTGCACTCGATCCACGTCCATCCGGTCAAGGCGTTCCGGGGCCAGTCGCTCCGGGAGTCCGAGGTGGAGCCCTGGGGGCTGGCCGGAGACCGACGCTGGGTCCTGATCGACGACGGGGGAAAGGTCGTCACGCAACGCGAGCAGCCGCGCCTGGCGCTGGCCGCCGCCGAGACACTCCCCGGCGGCGGCCTTCGTCTGTCCGCCGAGAACCTCGAGCCGGTGACTGTGCCCGTGCCCGAGCCCATCGGCACGACGACGGTGGAGATCTTCGGCGACAAGGTGGAAGCGGTCCTCGCCGGCCCGGCGGCACACGACTGGTGCAGCGGGTACCTGGGGGCCGATGTGCGCCTGGTCCACATGGACGATCCGGCCGTCCGCCGGCCCGTCGACCCGGACTTCGCGCTGCCGGGCGAGACCGTCAGTTTCGCCGACGGATATCCGCTGCTGGTCACCACACTCGGATCGCTGGACGCTCTCAACTCCTTGATCGAGCGGGGCGGCCACGCCGAGGAGGGACCGTTGCCGATGAACCGCTTCCGGCCGAACGTCGTCATCTCCGGCACAGACGCCTGGGCCGAGGACGACTGGTCGCGGATAGCGATCGGCGAGGTCACGTTCCGGGTCACCAGGATGTGCGGCCGCTGCGTAGTCACCACGACCGACCAGGGCACCGCCCTGCGCGGCAAGGAGCCCCTGCGCACGCTCGCCCGGCACCGTCGCTTCGACGGCAAGCTGATCTTCGGGCAGAACCTGGTGCCCGAGTCCCGCGGCACGCTGCGGGTCGGTGATCCGGTCACGGTCCTCGCGTAGCCCGCGATCGCATTCCGCCGGAGGCCCGGCACGGGGAACCCCGCTGCGGGGCAAAAGCGTTGAGTCTGCGTGGGACGTTCATGAAGGGCCTCGGGGGAGGGTGACGTCGCTCTCTCTTCCCCGGCTCCGCGCGTGAACGGCTCCGCTGCGGGATATCACGTACGCGGAAGGGGGTGCGGGACGGTGCGCGCGATCATCGGTCTCTGGCGCTGGCGGCACAATCCGCTGCGCCGCACGACAGATCTCGTGGAAGCCTGGCTGGCCCTGGCGGCCCTCCTGCTCGTCCTCGTCGCGGCACCCCTCGCCGGAGCGGCCGTGGGAGCCTCGGTCCAGGGCACTCTGCAAAAGGCCGTACGGGACCAGCGCAAGGACCGTCACCAGGTGACGGCCGTCGTCGTCAGGAAGCTGCCCCGGGGCCCATTGGCGCCCGACCCCGAGACGCCGTCGGGGCGCGACGCGCACAGCCGCGTCCTGGCCCACTGGACGGCGCCGGACGGCACCGCGCGGCGCGGCACGGTGGTGGCCACCCTCAAGTCCCCCCGTCCAGGCGACCACTTCTCGGTCTGGACCGACCGGCACGGCCGAATAATGGGCCGTCCGCTGGACGGTGCCACGGCGACGACGCACGCCGTTCTGGCCGGTTTCGGCGCGGCCGTGCTGTCGGCGGGACTCCTGGAGGCCGGCAGGCGCTGGATCCTGTGGCACATGGTCCGTCGGCGTCACGCCCGATGGGACCGGGCATGGGACAAGGCGGGTCCCGACTGGGGCAAGGCAGACACCGGCAGCTGACGCCCTTCCCGCTCCGGTCAACCGGGCGTCCCCGCGCACGCTACGGTGGACCGGCCGAACTGTTCGGCGCCGTCGTGAGAGGCTGTCCGCAGGGACCGGGAACCCGGCCGACGGGGCATCAGCACGACCTCGCAGGACCCGCGTACGACGAGGTGGGGGCACAACAGCGCCATGGCACAGGGCACGGTCCAGGTCACGCACACCGGAACCTCGCGGTGGCGGCGCCGCACGGGTGAGTACGCATCGCTGGCCGCCGCCCTGGAAGCCGCGGCCGACGGTGACGTGCTGACCGTCGCCCCCGGCACCTACCGGGAGAACCTGGTGGTGGACCGCGCGGTGACGCTGCGCGGCCCCGAAGGTTCCCCCGGTTCCGTGCGCATCGCACCGATCGACGGCGTGGCCTTGACCGTGCGCGCCTCCGCCGTGGTCCAGGACCTGCATGTGGAGGGCCAGGACTCGGCCTCGCCCGCGCTGCTCGTCGAAGAGGGCACACCGGAACTGCTGGACATACGGATCGTCACTCGCTCCGCCGCCGGGATCGAGGTACGCGGTGGCGCCCGCCCGACCGTGCGCCGTTGCACGGTCGACAACCCCGCGGGCGTCGGCATCGCCGTACTGGACGGCGGCGGCGGGGTGTTCGAGGAGTGCGAGGTCGTCGCGGCCGGCCAGTCGGGGGTCGCGGTCCGAGGGGGCGCGCATCCGCGCCTCGAGCGCTGCCGGGTGCACCACACTTCCGGCGCGGGCCTGTCGGCGACCGGCGAGAACTCGTCGCTGGAAGCGGTGGGTTGCGAGGTGTACGAGGTCAAAGGTTCCGGGGTGCAGATCACCGGCCGGGCCACGGCTCATCTCACCGACTGCGATGTGCACCGTACGACCGCGGACGGCGTCACCCTCGACACGGACGCGGTGCTCACCCTCGCCGACTGCCGCATCCACGACATCCCGGAGAACGCGGTCGATCTGCGCTCGCGCTCGGTGCTCACCCTGACCCGTACGACCGTGCGGCAGTTCGGGCGCAACGGCCTCTCGGTCTGGGACCCCGGCACCCGCGTGGACGCCAACCAGTGCGAGATCTTCGACAGCACGGGCGACTACCCCGCGGTGTGGGTGAGCGACGGCGCGACGGCGGTACTGGACTCGTGCCGGGTGCACGACGTGCCGGACGCGCTGTTCGTCCTCGACCGGGGTTCGCGCGCCGATGTCGTCGACTGTGACATCTCGCAGGTGCGCAACACCGCGGTGTCGGTGAGCGACGGAGCCACCGCGCAGCTCGACGACTGCCGCATCCGGGACGCCGCGACAGGTGCCTGGTTCCGCGACCACGGCAGCGGCGGCAACCTCTCCGGCTGCATCGTGGACGGCACGCAGACCGGCGTGATCGTCACCAAGGGCGCCGATCCGACCATCGAGCGCTGCACGGTCACCTCGCCCGCCGAGGCGGGCTTCTATGTCTCGGCGGACGGCCGGGGCAGCTTCCTGAACTGCCGGGTGGTGGACAGCGGGGGCTACGGCTTCCATGTGATCGACGGCTGCCGGGCGACCCTGCGCAAGTGCCGTACGGAGCGGTGCGCGCGTGGCGGCTACGAGTTCGCCGACGCGGGCTCGACGCCCGGCGGAGGTCCCGTCGTCGAGGACTGCGCGAGCGACGAGAGCACCGGACTGCGCACCCCGGCGCACGAGACGGCGCACGCGACGTCCACTTCGTCCGCAAGTCTGCC
This sequence comes from Streptomyces sp. NPDC002742, assembly GCF_042888885.1. Classification (NCBI taxonomy): domain Bacteria; kingdom Bacillati; phylum Actinomycetota; class Actinomycetes; order Kitasatosporales; family Streptomycetaceae; genus Streptomyces; species Streptomyces sp. NPDC002742. The sequence continues at coordinate 60,927 of NZ_JBIAQF010000002.1, read as the reverse complement.
GGGGGCCATCCCCGGTCAGCGCAGCACCCAGCGGGAACCGCTCGTCACCGGTGTGGAACCCGAGCAGCCGACCCGCGGATCGAAGATCGTCCTCGGTGAACTCGACACACTGGTGGGCCTGGAGAACGTCAAACGCGAGGTGCGCGCCCTCACCGACATGATCGAGGTGGGCCGCCGCCGGCAGCAGGCGGGCCTCAAGGCGGCGTCCGCCCGCCGCCATCTCGTCTTCACCGGCTCCCCCGGCACCGGCAAGACGACCGTCGCCCGGCTCTACGGCGAGATCCTGGCATCGCTGGGTGTGCTGGAGAAGGGGCATCTCGTCGAGGTGTCCCGGGTGGACCTGGTCGGGGAACACATCGGGTCGACCGCGATCCGCACCCAGGAGGCGTTCGACCGGGCGCGCGGCGGCGTGCTGTTCATCGACGAGGCGTACGCGCTCTCGCCGGAGGACTCGGGCCGCGACTTCGGGCGCGAGGCCATCGACACGCTGGTGAAACTGATGGAGGACCACCGCGAGGCGGTGGTGGTGATCGTCGCGGGGTACACCGCCGAGATGGAGCGGTTCCTGTCGGTCAACCCCGGAGTCGCGTCCCGCTTCTCACGGACCATCACCTTCAACGACTACCTCCCCGACGAACTGCTGCGAATCGTGGAACAGCAGGCCGAGGAACACGAGTACCGACTGGGTCCGGGCGCGGCCGAGGCGCTGCTGAAGTACTTCACGGCGATTCCGAAGGGGCCCGCGTTCGGCAACGGACGTACGGCACGCCAGACGTTCGAGGCCATGGTGGAGCGGCACGCGGGCCGCGTCGCGCAGCTGGACGAGCCGAACACGGACGACCTGACCCTGCTCTACTCGGAGGATCTGCCCGAACTGCCCTGACCCTCCGCCTCCTTGAGCCTGCTCGGACAGACAGCTCACACCCCCTGGGCGTCCTCCCGGGGACGCTGGCCCGGCACCTCGGGCAGCAGCCGGGCCAGCAGCAGTTCCCGTTCGTCGGCGAAGGCGGGATCCGCCTGGTAGTCGGAGTGGCCGAGAACCGGCGCGGGCAGCGGCTGCCGTTCGGTGCGGCCGTAGGCGAGCGGGTCCTTCAACGGTTCGTGGTCGACTTCGGGACCGCAGTCGCCGGGCAGCCGGACGGGCCCGCCGATCGGGTCGGTGCGACGGTACAGATTGCGCCAGCAGGCGACCTCGCGGTGCAGCGAGGCCAGCGCGGCGGGGCCGAAGTGGGCCGGGAACCAGCGCCCGTACAGGCGCTCCAGCGGTGAGCCGTAGGTGAGCAGCGCGACCCTCTTGCGAACCGAGGGCTTGAGCTGCCAGGCCGCGGCGGCCGCCAGCACACTGCCCTGGGAGTGCCCGGAGAGCACGAGCCGTCCGCCGGTCGCGCGGGTCCAGGTGGCCATGCGCCAGGTGAGGTCGGGCACGGCGCGCTCGGCATAGCAGGGCGGCGCGAAGGGGTGGGCCGCGCGCGGCCAGAAGGTGCCGACGTCCCAGAGAATGCCGATGGTGCGGCGGGCGGCGGGGTCCTTGTAGGCACGCCGGCCCCAGGTGACGAACAGGATGAAACCGAGGCCGATCAGCCAGGAGCCGAGTGCCTGCGCGGTCTCGGCCGCGCCGTGGACGAAGCCGTTCGCCCCGCGCGCGGCCTCGCTCGGGGCGTCCCCGGTGGCGAAGGCCCCGGCCAGGGCGCAGGCTCCGAGGAGCAGGGTCACGGCCGAGATGACGCCGACCATGAGCGGCGCCCGGTCGGTGAGAGCGGCCATCGCTCGCGTGCTCGCGATGCGGCGGGTGCGGGCGGAGTCCTTGGCCGCGCCGAGGTACTCGCGTTCGACGGCGATCGTCTCGCGGCGGCGCAGCTGCCAGGTACGCCGGGCGAGCCACCCGGTGAGGGCTAGCAGGACGAGGAGCAGCGGCGGGATCGCTGAGGCCTGCCAGGTCAGCAGGACGGGCGGACCGGGAATCGAGTGCCGGGTGCCGTCGAGCCAGTCGGCGACCCGCTGGGACACTCCTCCGGACATCACACCGCCCAGGGCGCAGGCGAGCATGGCGACGGCGGGCCCCGCGAAACCGCGCATCGCGGTGCGGGTGTCGAGGGCGCTGCCCGTTGCTCCGCCCGGGCCCGGGACCTGGGTGTTCGTGCGGTACAGGGCGCGGGCGACGACGCCGAGCGCCATCACGAGGAGGCCCTGTACGAGGGTGAGGCCGCCGAACGTGGCGTCGCCCGGCAGGCGCCCCGTCGAATGCCAGCGGGGCCGTGACCAGCCGGCGTACACCAGGGTGAGGGCGAGCAGGGCGACCGAGCCCAGAGGCAGCCTGCGCACGAGCGTCCTGTCGCGTCCGTGGTCTATCCGGTTCTCGCTGCGGCCGCGACGGCAGACCACCCACAGCACAACGGCCCCGCCCACCACGAGTGTTGCGTTCAGGAGCTCGCCCAGCGTCTCCAGCACGGCGGACCCGCCCCGAGCGCGGTCGTAGCGGGCGGCCGAGGAGCCCACGGCCGCGGCGACGGTCAGGAAGCCCGCGGCGGTGTGCGCGGCGCGCAGCCGGGCCACCAGGCGGCGCCCGTACCAGAAGCCGGGGCGGCCGAGTCCGGTGCCGTCGGTCTCGTCGTCGTGCTCGGCCGCGCGGGCCATCGGCTGCTGCGACTCGTACTCGCTCCAGGTGCGGTGCGACAGGTACCACAGGAGAGTGGTGAGTGCCGCGGGCACCAGACAGGCCAGGGCGAGCCGGCGGCCCGGCTGGCTCCACCAGCCGGCGTCGGGCCGGTCCGGGGAGAGGAATCCGAGCCAGGAGTGGTTGCGCACGCACGCACGGGTGCCCGCGCACTGCCAGGCGGCCAGGTCGAGGGCGACCTCGCAGGCGGCGGCGACCAGGAGCACCGTGAGGGTGAGCCCGGCGAGGCGGACGAGCAGCCCGTACAGGCGCACCGCCCGCCCTCGGCCGTGCGCGGCGGGACGCATCCAGTGCGCGAGGTTGACCACCATGAAGGGCAGTAACAGGAGCCACAGGGCGCGGGCGCCGTTGCCGGACGTGAGGTTGCACCACACGTACGCCTCGCGGACCGGCCCGCCGGAGTGGTCGCCCGGGCGCTCCTCGGCATCGGTGTCGTCGGCGCGGCGGAAGACGGCCGCCGTCGCGTCGCCGGTGATCCGGACCGTCCGCGGATCGTTCAGCATCTCCTCCGGCGTGGTGCCGCCGACCCCGTGGACCATGAGTTCCAGGGCGGAACCGGCCGCTGCGGGCGGCTGTACGGGGCTGTCTGGCTCCCCGTCGATGGCGTGTTCCCGTGCACGTTCCACTGTTCCGCACTTCCCCGTGCCCCGTGTGTCTCATGTGTCAAGTGCAGGCACAAGGGTCTCGCGCCTCGGAGGGCGTGCGCACCCGAACTCACGGAATCTCCCCGATACGTGTGAACGTGGCGGCACGGGAGGGGCGCGGCGGGCGTACGGGCAGTGGCGCGGCCGACGGTGTCCCGTGCGAGGATGGGTCGTCCTCCAGACCTCGGGCAAGGAGAATGTCCACGTGGGAGCGGGTTCGGGCGGAGTCGGGCAGTCAGCGGCGAAAGGACCGGAGCGGTCGTGAGTGAGAATCAGAACCTCCTCGCGGAGCAGCGTCGAGCTCTGATCCTCGACGAGGTGCGTCGCCGGGGCGGCGTCCGCGTGAACGAGCTGACGCGAAGACTCGGTGTCTCGGACATGACGGTCCGCCGTGACCTCGACGCGCTGGCCCGTCAGGGTGTCGTCGAGAAGGTGCACGGTGGCGCGGTGCCGGTGGTCGAGGCAAGCACGCACGAACCGGGTTTCGAGGCCAAGTCGGGCCTGGAACTGACCGCCAAGGAGGACATCGCGCGGGCCGCCGCCGAGTTGGTCGCGCCGGGCTCGGCGATCGCCCTCTCCGGTGGTACGACGACGTACGCGCTGGCCCATCACCTCGTGGACGTCCCGGACCTGACCGTGGTCACCAACTCGGTACGCGTGGCGGATGTGTTCCACTCGGCACAGCGCACCTCCGGTCAGCGCCAGGGCGCCGCGACCGTCGTGCTCACCGGTGGGGTGCGCACGCCGTCCGACTCGCTCGTCGGGCCCGTGGCCGATCAGGCCATCGCGGCACTGCACTTCGATGTCCTCTTCCTCGGTGTGCACGGCATATCTGCCGAGGCGGGGCTGTCGACGCCGAACCTCGCGGAGGCGGAGACCAACCGGCGGCTCGTGCAGTCGGCGCGCCGTGTCATCGTGATCGCGGACCACACCAAGTGGGGCACGGTGGGCCTCAGTTCGTTCGCCGCGCTGGAGCAGGTCGACACGCTGGTGACCGACGGCGGGATGCCCGCCGAGGCGCGCGCGGAGATCGCGGAGCATCTGCGGCGCCTGGTGGTGGCCGGTGAACCCGAGGACGATACAGACATCTGACGGGCCGCCAGCTAGGGTGACGCTGGCCGCGCCGCCGGTCATGCCGTCGGCGCCGTCCATGACGCGGGCGTGACCGGGCCGTCGCTCGTGGCCGACCGGGGGGGGGATTCCGTGAGGCGGTCGAGCGGACGGCTCCCCGAGACGGTCGGGCGGGTTCGGTTCCGTGAGGCGGTACAGCGGGCCGTCACGGGCCTTCCGCACACACACGAGACCGGAACCCGGTTCCGGCAAGGGGGTTCACCCATGGCAAGTCGCCTGCGTCCGGAGGGACCCGGCTTCGTCGAGACCGCTCCGCTGCGACTCGTGTTCGCCCGGGAGGTCGCCGCCTCGCCCGAGGCGGTCTTCTCCGCGCTCGCCGAGGACGTGTCCGGCTGGACCGAGTGGTTCTCCGCGGTGACCCTCGCCCGGCCCACCGCGGACGGCACCGGGCGCGAGGTGCGGCTTCGCGGCGGAACGCGCTTCGAGGAGACCGTCCTCGTCTCGGAAGCTCCCGAACTGTACGCGTACCGGGTGGACGCCACGAACGCGCCAGGACTCCGGGCCCTGGTCGAGGAGTGGCGGCTGACGCCCTCGGGCAAGGGGACGCGCGTGCAGTGGACCTTCGCCGCCGACGGAACGGCCTTCTTCCGGGCGGCACTTGTCGTGGGGCGGTGCGGCCTGGGACGCGCCTTCCGCGGCGCGATGACGACCCTCGACCGGCGACTGGCGTCGGCACCCGCCTGAACGGCCGACGCACACGGTCGGCGCCGGGCCGGGGGTCAGGCTTCAGACACCGGGCCTCGGTGGCCGGACCGCAGGCGTCAGGCGTCAGGCGTCAGGCGTCAGGCGTCAGGCGTCAGGCGTCAGCGACAACGAGGTTCCCCCAGACGGAGGTTGATCGGTGCGGCCCGAAGGCACGCCCGTCCGCCAGGTCAGCCCACCAGAGGCCGGGTCCGCCCGGAGCCGGGCCGACCTCGGAATCACGCCGGCCCGGAGTCAGGCCGGCCAGACGCCCGTCTCCAGCAGGGAGTTGATGGCCGTCGTGTACGGCGCGATGTCCAGGCCCTGTTCGGCCAGCCACGCGTCCGAGTAGTACTTGTCCAGATAGCGGTCCCCCGGGTCGCACAGAAGCGTCACCACGCTCCCCCTGCGTCCCTCGGCCACCATCTCTGCGACGATCTTCAGGGCACTCCACAGGCCGGTGCCGGTCGAGCCGCCCGCCTTGCGGCCGATGGCCTGTTCCAGGGCGCGTACGGCGGCGACGCTCGCCGCGTCCGGCACCTTCATCATGCGGTCGATGGCCCCGGGCACGAAGCTCGGCTCCATGCGCGGTCTGCCGATGCCCTCGATGCGTGAGCCCCTGTCGCAGGTGACGTCAGGATCCCCGGTGGTCCAGCCCTCGAAGAAACACGAGTTCTCCGGGTCGGCGACACAGATACGGGTGTCCGCCTGCATGTAGTGGACGTAGCGCGCGAGAGTCGCCGACGTACCTCCGGTGCCTGCCGTGGTGACGATCCACGCGGGCTCCGGGAATCGCTCCAACGCCAGTTGGCGGAAGATGGATTCGGCGATGTTGTTGTTCCCTCGCCAGTCCGTGGCCCTTTCCGCATAGGTGAATTGGTCCATGTAGTGGCCGCCCGTCTCGACCGCGAGGGCGGCGGACTCCTCGTAGATCTTTCGAGCGTCGTCGACGAAATGGCACTGCCCGCCGTGGAATTCGATCAGGCGGCATTTCTCGGCGCTCGTGGTGCGGGGCATGACCGCGATGAAAGGCACGCCGACGAGCCCCGCGAAGTAGGCCTCGGACACGGCGGTCGAACCGCTGGACGCCTCGATCACCGGGCGGCCCGGCCGAATCCAGCCGTTGCACAGTCCGTACAGGAAGAGGGAGCGGGCGAGGCGGTGCTTGAGGCTGCCGGTGGGATGGGTCGACTCGTCCTTCAGGTACAGATCGATGCCCCACTCCTCGGGCAGCGGGAAGCGGAGCAGATGGGTGTCGGCCGAGCGGTTGGCATCGGCCTGGACCTTGCGGACGGCTTCTTTGAGCCAGGCCCGGTACTCCGCGTCACTGCGGTCGACATCGAGGGTCTGGCCGGTCCGGGTCTGCTGGGGCGTGCTCACGGGATGGCTCCTAACGCATGGCACCGACACCGCTTCGCCTGGTCGGACGCCTCGATCATAAACACCTTCCGCACCCTTCTCACCTGCATAAACACGTCTTTGGGCAACCCAAAGGCACCCCTGGGGGAGGGCGGGAATCCGCGAGGGGGGGCGCATCCCGGCCTTTGCTCCCGCCACCGCCGCCGCATCGCCGTGAGCACTGGTGCTCGACGTTGCCTGCGGGCAGACTGCACCGCACGGGGGCGATCGCCCCCGACGGGGATGCACACTGGGTCACGACAGGGCACAGCCGGAGCACACAAGGGGGCGGGGCATCATGGCGGAGCCGGAGTTCACGGCCACAGGCGTGCGGATCGGGAAGAGGCTGCGCTCGCTCACCCGGGCCGGACAGGTCCGGATCAGCGACGGCAGGCTGGAACTGCTCACCAGCTACGGGAGCGAGATCGACAGCGCGCCGGTGCAGGCGGTACGCGCGTCGAAGCCCTGGTTCGCACCCGAGGACCGGGCGTCGGCGGACGTCAACGGCACGCGCTACTCCCTCACGCTCGGTGAGCACGATCCCGCACCCGGCAGGCCGGGGCCACCGTCGGCGCGCCGCTTCATCGAGGCGGTCCGCAGGGCGGCGGGACGCAGCGGCTGAGCCGCGCCCGCGCCGCGTCGAAGCGCCGCGAGTTGCAGGACCCCGCCCCCTGCGTCACTCTGATGTCACGTCACTACTCTGGGTTTACCGGCGATAACGCTGCGAACCAGCCCGCCGGCCACCACAGCAGGCGGCCGTTCCACTCAGCCGCCTCTGCTGGATCCGATCTCCGTCTTCTTCCGGACCTCAATTCGGGGAGTCGCAGCCGTGATCAGCCAGCCAAGCAGGCATTGCACGGTGGAGCTCCAAGCCCTGCCGTCGCGGATCGGCCAGGTCCGCAGAATCGTCTCTGCGCAGTTGCGCTACTGGCATCTGGACCCCTTGATAGACCGGGCCGCACTCGGAGTGACCGAGTTGCTGACCAATGTTCACCGGCACGCCCAGCCGGACAAGATCTGCACCGTGGAGATCGAGCTGCTGCTCGACCGGCTCACGGTCTCGGTGCACGACCACGACCCCCGGCTTCCCGTGGTGCGGGAAGCCGATCCCGGCTCCACCTGCGGACGCGGCCTCGCCATGGTCGCGGCGGTCAGCGAGAGCTGGGGTGTGCGGCCCGACGGCGAGTCGGGCAAGGTCGTGTGGTTCACGCTTCCGGCGTCGACACCCGTGACGACGCCTTCCCTTCGTTCGCCGTACGAGACCGCGGGCGAGGCCACTTTGCGGCACACCGTGGACGTACTCAGGCCGGAACACGCTCCCGCCCGGTCGGCCGTTGCCGGCTGACCGGGCGGTGACCCCCCTCTCGTACGCCGCTCGTTCGCGGGCGTCGTACGGCATCGGGTGGCTCACTCCGTGGCGATGGCCCGCAGCACGTCCAGGCGCGCCGCCCGCCGTGCCGGACGCAGTCCCGCGAGCGCCCCGGCAGCGAGACCCACCAGAGCCACCACCAGGAGCCGCAGCGGCGGGATCGCGAAGGCGAAGGCGCTGTCCGACGCTCCGTCTGAGGCCTCGACCAGCACCCAGCCGAGGAAGGCGCCGAGGGCGAGTCCGCCCGCCGTGCCGAAGGCGGCGACGAGGACCGACTCCCAGCGGACCATGGCGCGCAGCTGCGCCCGGGTCTGTCCGACGGCCCGCAGCAGCCCGAGCTCGCGTGTGCGCTCGTGGATGGCGAGCGTGAGGGTGTTGGCGATACCGAGCAGGGCGATGAGCACCGCGAGGGCGAGCAGGGCGTAGACCAGGGTCAGCATCATGTCGATGCCGCCCGCCGAGGACTGCGCGTACTCGTCCCGGGTCTGCACCTCGGGGTCGCCGTACCGCTCGGCGACCTTCTCCACCGCGGCTTTGCCCTCCGCCGTCCGCACACCGTCCTTGAAGGAGACGGCGACGAGCGTGTCGGCGTCCTGGGTGCGGTGCGGGGCCCAGGCGGCGCGGGTGATGACGTAGTCGCCCGCGAGTTCCGACCGGCCGTAGACGGCGCGGACGGTGAAGTTCGCCTTCTGTCCGTCGGTGAAGGCGAGCCGGACCGTGTCGCCGGTCGCCAGGTGCTGCTTGCCGGCCTCCGTGCGGGTGATGGCGATACCGTCGGTACCGAGGCTGCTCAGCGAGCCCCGTACGTCACCGAGGTCGAAGACCTTGCCGAGCGTCACCGGGTCGGTGACCGTCAACGCGCGACCCTTGCCGTTGACTTCGGCGACGCCTTTGCCCAGCCCGACGGCGTACTCGACGGCCGGCTGCCGCGCGATGGCCGGGGCCAGTTTCGGGCTGAGACCGCTGCCGCCCGCGCCGAACGAGGGGGTGCTGACGGCGACGTCACCCGCGAAGGAGCGGGAGACCGTCTGGTCCATGGTCGCCTTGAGCGAGGCGCCGAAGACGGTGAACAGCGACACGACGGCGACGCCGATCATGAGCGCGCCCGCGGTGGCGGCGGTCCGCTTGGGGCTGCGCAGCGCGTTGCGCCGGGCGAGTCCGCCGGTGACGCCGCGCACCCTGGCGAGCGGCGCGCCGAGGACGCGTACGGCGGCCGTGGACGCGACCGGGCCGAGGACCACGAAGGCGGCGAGGGCCAGCACGGCGCCGAGTCCGGCGAGCCACAGCGACGGAGTCAGCAGGACACCGGTCAGGGTGACGGCCGGCGCCAGGGCGGCCAGTCCCCCGCCGACCACCGCGCGGCCGCGCGAGGCACCGGACTCGTCGACCGCCGTCTCCCGCAGCGCGGCGAGCGGCGCGGTGCGTCCCGCCCGGACGGCGGGCAGCAGGGCGGAGCCGAGGCAGACCACGACGCCGACGCCGAGCGGCAGCAGCATGGACAGCGCGCTGATCACCAAGTCACCCTCGGGGAAGGGGAATCCGATGGCCGGGAACAGCGCCTGGAGTCCGGCCGCGATCCCGATGCCGCCGGCGATCCCCGCGGCCGAGGCGGTCACGGCGACGACGCTCGCCTCGGCCAGGGTCGACACGGTGACCTGTCGGCGTGAGGCGCCCAGGGCGCGCAACAGCGCGTTCTCACGGGTGCGTTGGGCGACGACGATCGCGAAGGTGTTGTGGATGGAGAAGGTCGCGACGAGGAGCGCGATACCCGAGAAGACGAGCAGGAGCGTGGTGAAAATGGTGAGGAACTGGCTGGAGACCATGTCGGTGTTCTCCTGCGCGGACTCCTGTCCGGTGATGGCCTCGACTCCCTTGGGGAGTACGGGAGTCAGGTCGGAGACGAGCTCGTCCTGACCGACTCCCGGGCCCGCGCGCACCCGGATGCTCGCGGCCTCGCCGGGCTTCGCGGTCAGGTACTTCTCCGCGTCGGACTGTGTCATGCCGGTGAACGTCACCTGGGCCATGCCGTCCTCGCCGCCGAAGGTCGCGAGGCCCACGATCGTCACCCGGACGGGGTCCGGCGTGCGCAGGACCGTCGTGTCACCGATCTTCAGGTGCCCCTTCTCGGCGGTGCCCCTGTTGACGACGACCTCGCCGGACTTCGACGGGGCGCGGCCCTCGGCGAGCCGGTACGCGTTCAGCTTCGGGTCGTCGATCCAGTTGCCCGCGAGGGTGGGCGGGCCCTGGCCGCCGATGGGCTTGCCGTCGGAGCCGATGAGCTGGCCGGCGCCCTGGATGTCCGGCGCGGCGGCCGCGACACCGGGGGTCCGCTCGATCGCCCTCACCAGATCGGTGGCGACGGGCGCGCGCACGCCCTGGCTCTCCCCCGGGGTGGTGATGGTGTCGGCGCTGCGCACGACGGCGTCGGTGCCCTTGGTCGCGTTGCCGAACATCGTGTCGAATCCGGCGCGCAGGGTGTCGCCCATGACGAGGGTGCCGGCCAGGAAGGCGACCCCGAGGAGCACGGCGAAGAAGGTGCCCGCGAAGCGGCGTTTGTGGGAGCGCAGCGACGAGACGCTGAGGCGCAGTGCGGCGTTCATACCGGTGCCCCCTTGCCGTCGAATGCCTTCATACGGTCGAGGACCCTGTCGGCCGTCGGGTTCTCCATCCGGTCCACGAGACGTCCGTCGGCGAGGAAGACCACCTCGTCGGCGTGCGCGGCGGCGACCGGGTCGTGCGTGACCATGACGACCGTACGGTCCATCTGGCGCACCGCCCGGCCGAGCAGGTTCAGGACCTCCCCGCCGGAGCGGGAGTCGAGGTTGCCGGTGGGTTCGTCGGCGAAGACGACGTCGGGCTGTCCGGCGAACGCCCTTGCCACGGCGACACGTTGCTGCTGTCCGCCGGACAGTTCGCTGGGCCGGTGGTGCAGCCGGTCGCGCAGGCCGACGACGTCGACGAGGGCGTCGAGCCATTCGCGGGAGCCCTTGGTTCCGGCGAGGTCCATGGGCAGGGCGATGTTCTCGGCGACGGTGAGCGTCGGAATCAGGTTGAACGCCTGGAAGACGAAACCGATCCGGTCGCGGCGCAGCAGGGTCAGGCGGCGGTCGTCGAGGGTGCCGAGTTCGGTGTCGCCGATGTACGCGGCTCCCGAGGTGAGGGTGTCCAGGCCTGCCGCGCAGTGCATGAGGGTGGACTTGCCGGAGCCCGAAGGCCCCATGATCGCGGTGAACCGGCCGGCCGGGAAGCCGAGGCTCACCCCGTCCAGGGCCCGCACGGCGGTGTCGCCGCCGCCGTACACCTTCACGGCGCCGTCGACGCGAGCCGCGTACGGGCGGGTGGTCGTGGCGGTGGCCGTCATGCCGCACCGCCCTTGCCCGTACGGCCGAACTGCTCGTCGAGGACGGAGAGGCGGCGCCAGTACTCGTCCTCGTCGATCTCTCCGGAGGCGAAGCGGCGACCGAGCACGGCGATCGGCGAGTCGCCGGCCGTCAGGGAACCGCCGGGGCCGAAGCCACCGGTCGCACGCCACGGGCCTCGGCCTCCGCGCCAGGCGGTGCGCCGCAGGACGGTCACGACGCCGATCACGACGGCCGCCCAGATCAGCGGAAGGAACAGGATCCACGGGCCGGGGCCGCCGTCCCAGTTCGCCAGGGTCTGCATCTCGAGTCATCTCCTCGATGGAATCGCGTGTCTCCGCGGGATCTTTCGGTGATGCTTCGAGACTCGCCCCGACAGCGGGTCCGGGTCGTCGTACGGCCAGCGGCCGTACGCGTACCTCCTGAGGAGTACTTCGCGAGCCCCGGGCTGCTCCGCGCGACCGCTGTGCCTCGGTCGGCGGGGCCTCTCGACCTCTGTACCTACTAGTATGTACAGTGACTTCATGAGCACTCCGGACCGACTGATCGAGTCCACGCGGGAGCTGCTGTGGGAGCGCGGCTACGTGGGCACCAGCCCCAAGGCGATCCTGGAGCACGCGGGCGCGGGGCAGGGCAGCATGTACCACCATTTCCGGGGCAAGCCCGGTCTGGCGCTCGCCGCGATCCGCCGTACCGCCGAGGAGATGCGGGCCACCGCCGAGGGCGTTCTCGGCTCGCCCGGATCGCCGTACGAGCGGATCGAGGCCTATCTGCGCCGCGAGCGCGACGTCCTGCGCGGCTGCCCGATCGGGCGGCTCACGATGGACCCGGAGGTGATCGCGAGCGACGAACTGCGCGCTCCGGTCGACGAGACGCTGGAATGGCTGCGCGGGCGGCTGGCCGCGACAGTCGAAGAGGGCAAGGAACAGGGGCAGTTCGCGCCCTCGCTCGACGGCGGGGAGATCGCCGCGACGATCCTCGCGACCGTCCAGGGCGGCTACGTCCTGGCGCGCGCCTCCGGTTCACCGGCCGCGTTCGACACGGGAGTCCGGGGGCTGCTCGCCCTGCTGGCACCCGCCCGCTGACCCCGCCGGGTCGAAGGCCACCGGTCCGGCGTCCGCCCTCCCCGCGCACCGCGCACCGCGCACTCCAGGAAGGACCTTCCCATGCACGCGATGCAGTACGAGGTCACGTTTCCCGCCGACTACGACATGACCGTCGTCCGGGACCGGGTCGCCCGTGTCGGCCACCGGCTCGACACGTGGGACGGCCTCGGGATCAAGGCGTATCTGATGCGCGAACGCGGGGTGGACGGTTCCCCGGTCAACCAGTACGCGCCCTTCTACCTGTGGAACACCGCCGAGGGCATGAACTCCTTTCTCTGGGGCGGGGCGTTCCAAGGGCTGGTGAACGACTTCGGGCGCCCCGTGGTACAGCACTGGACCGGTCTCGCGTACGAGGAGGGCGGCTCCGCCGGATCGCCGGCCAAGGTCGCGGTCCGCCTGCGCCGGGCCGTCGCCGAGGGCGTGGAACTGTCCGAGGCCATGGAGGAGGCGGCGCGCGAGGCCGGGCGGCTGGCCGCGCTGGACGGGGCGGTCCGCGTCGGCGCCGCCGTCGATCCGCGGCGCTGGGAGGTCGTGCACTTCTCGCTCTGGGACCACGACTCCCCCAAGGCGCCGGGCGAGGTCTTCCAGGTACTGCACGTGTCCGAACCCGAGCGTGACCGGCTGCCGCGCGGCCGGCAGTGGTGAGCCCGGTGGCCACGGTCCGCACGGTTCTGGGTGACGTGCTCCCCGGACACCTGGGGGTGTGCGACGCGCACGACCATCTGTTCTTCGGCAGTCCGCGGCTCCCGGGCCAGGAGCTGTGCGACGCGTCCGCCGCGCGGGCCGAACTGGCCGCGTTCCGCGCGCAGGGCGGTGGCAGCGTGGTCCAGTGGACGCCGTACGGTCTGGGCAGGCGGGCCGCGGATCTGCCGCTGGTCTCGCGCGACACCGGGATCCATGTCGTCGCGGCGACCGGGCTGCACCAAGCGGCGCACTACACACCGGAGTCGCTGAGCGAACTGCGCGGCAGGCTCGCGGAGCTCTTCGTCTCCGAGCTCACGACGGGCATCGGGACGACCGGAATCCGGGCCGGTCTGATCAAGGTCGCGGGCGGCTTCCACGCGCTGGACGCGCACGCCCGCTGGACGATGACCGCCGCCGCCGAGGCCCACCACGCCACCGGTGCGCCGATCGCCGTGCACCTGGAGCTGGGCACTGGTGCACTGGTGCACTGGACGTACTCGACCTGCTGTGCGGCGAGTTGGGCGTGCCGCCGCACCGCGTGATCCTGGGACACCTCAACCGTTCCCCGGACCCCGTGACGCAGCGCGAGGCCGCCGGGTCGGGCGCCTACCTCGCCTTCGACGGCCCCTCCCGCGCCAACCACTCGACGGACTGGGGCATGCCCGAGGCCGTACGCGCCCTCGCCGACGCCGGTTTCGGGCACCGGCTGCTGCTCGGCGGTGACACGACGACCGCGGCGGCGCGCTCGGTCGACGGCGGCCCGGGGATGCCGTATCTGCTGCGCCGGGTCCGCCCGAGACTCGAACGCGCCCTGGGCGAGGACCTGGTGGACCGGATCCTCACCGAGAACGCCGGGCGGGCCTTCGCCGTCGACTGGCGCCCATGAGGGTCAGACAGGCAGTGCCTTCAGCGGATCGTCGAGGACCGGCTGCCAGGCCAACTCGGCTGCCCCGACCAGGCTGTTGTGGTCCAGGGTGCAGGCGAGGATCGGCACCCCGCCGCTCTGCCCCCACAGGCTGCGGTCGGCGACGACGGCGCGCAGCCGGTCCGGGTCCGCGTCGAGCAGGGCGCGGTGCAGTCCGCCGAGGATGATGCGGTCCGGATTGAGGATGTTGACGAGGCCCGCGAGGCCGAGGCCCAGACGGTCGATCAGTTCCTCGATGGCCCCGCGCACGGACGGATCGCCGTACTCGTCGCGGATCAGTTCGTTGGACTGCTGGAGCAGCGACACCTCGGGGCCGGGGGCGCGGCCGGCCGCGGTGAGGAAGGCCAGCGGGTCGGCCTCGACGTCGAGACAGCCGCGGCTGCCGCAGTGGCAGGGGCGCCCCTCCGGATTGACGGTGAGATGACCCACTTCGAGGGCGAGCCCCGAACTGCCCGTGTGCAGGCGCCCGTCGAGCACCAGGGCACCGCCGACGCCACGGTGTCCGGTGGCGACGCAGAGCAGGTCGCGGGCGCCGCGGCCCGCTCCGTGCCGGTGCTCGGCGAGAGCGGCGAGGTTGACGTCGTTGGCCGCGAACGCCGGCCCCTCGATTCCGGCCGCGCGCACCCGCTCGGCGAAGATCTGCCGCACGGGGGAGCCCGCGGGCCAGGCCAGGTGAAGCGGGTTGAGGGCCAGCCCCTCGGGTTCGGCGACGGCGGACGGTACGGCGAGCCCGGCGCCCACACAGCGGCGCCCGGTCTCGCGGAGCAGTTCGGCGCCGACGTCGACGACCGAGCCGAGCACCTTCGCCGGATCGGCGTCGACGGTCTCGCAGCCGGGCGCGGTCGCGACGATCCGGCCGCCGAGGCCGACCAGCGCGGCGCGGAACCCGTCGGCGTGCACCTGCGCGGCCAGCGCCACGGGCCCGTCCTCGGCGACCTCAAGCCGGTGCGAGGGCCGCCCCTGCGAACCGGCGGCGGCACCGGGCCGCGCGTCGACCCGGATCAGCCCCAGCGCCTCCAGTTCCGCGGCCACCGCGCCCGCGGTCGCCCGGGTGACGCCCAGTTCGGCGGTGAGTACGGCACGCGTCGGCGCGCGCCCGGTGTGCACGAGTTCCAGCGCCGGTCCGAGCGCCCCGCGCCCCCGGTCGAGCCGTGTCCGCGTACTGCCATCCCCCGCCGTCCGGGGGCCCGCCTTGCCGTTCATGAGGGCGAGTCTCCCATGATCCGCTACCGCCCGGGCCACGGCGGGAAGCCACTGGACCTGAGCGTGAGGTTCAGCCGCCCGGTCAGTCCCAACTCGGCGGGCGCCGTTCCCGCGTGCACCCTCGGTACTCCGTGATACGCGAGCCGTGACGGGCCGCCGAACACGAAGAGGTCGCCGCTGCGGAGCTCGACGTCGGTGTACGGCCGCGCCCTGGACTCCGTGTTGCCGAACCGGAAGACGCAGGCGTCGCCCAGGCTCAGCGACACGACCGGGGCGTCGGACGATTCGTCGCTGTCGCGGTGCATGCCCATCCGGGCTTCGGCGTCGTAGAAGTTGATCAGCGCGATGTCGTACACGGCGGACGGATCCGTACCGAGGGCGTCGGCGCCGAGGGTGTCCGTGACCGCCTCGCGGGCCAGGTCGCCGAGCCGGTCGGGGAAGGGTTTCACCGGCGAACCGTCACCGTCGACCACCGTCCGCGCGTAGCCGTACGGGTACCAGTGCCAGCCCAGACAGACCTGCCGGGAGGTCATCGTGCCGCCGCCGGGGGTCCGGACGGTGCGCAGGCCCGCCGGCGGGCGTGCCCAGCCGCGGCACGCCTCGATCAGCTCCCTCTGACGGTCGACGTCCAGCCAGTCCGGGAGGTGGACGGCGCCGGGCGCGATCTCGGTCCGGCCGCGCGGGAACAGCTCCGCGTCCATCGACATGCCCCCATCCTCGCGCACCTCAGGCGCCCCGGGTCGCTTAGCCTTGACCCACGATGAACGACCGGATGACGACACCCTGGGGCGATTACGAGCTCGCCCGCTTCCCCGAGGACCCTCGCGACCGACTGCGCGCCTGGGACGCCGCCGACACCTATCTGCTGGGGCATCTCGCGGAGAGCGGCACCCCGCTGACGGGTTCGGTCGTGATCGTCGGCGACCGGTGGGGTGCCCTCACGACGGCGTTGTCGGACCGGCGGCCGACCCAGATCACCGACTCCCTCCTGGCGCGGGAGGCGACCCGCGCGAATCTGGCGCGGGCCGGTGCCGAGGAGTCCGCGGTCAGGCTCCTCACGACCCAGGACCCGCCTCCCGAGCGGATCGACGTGCTGCTCGTGCGGGTGCCGAAGAGCCTCGCCCTGCTGGAGGACCAGTTGCACCGGCTGGCGCCCGGCGTGCACGAGGGAACGGTCGTCATCGGCACCGGCATGGTCAAGGAGATCCACACCTCGACACTGCACCTCTTCGAACGGATCCTCGGTCCGACCCGCACCTCGCTGGCCGAGAAGAAGGCCCGGCTGATCTTCTGCACCCCGCTCCAGGGGATCGCCCGGAAGGCCAACCCCTGGCCGTACAGTTACGTGCTCCCCGACGACATCGGCCCGGTCTCCGGCCGCACGGTCGTCAACCACGCGGGGGTCTTCTGCGCCGACCGCCTCGACGTCGGCACCCGCTTCTTCCTGGGGCACCTGCCGCGCAGCCGGGGCGTCGAGCGGGTCGTGGACCTGGGCTGCGGCAACGGTGTGGTCGGCACGGCGATGGCGCTGGCCAATCCCGAAGCCGAGGTGCTGTTCGCCGACGAGTCGTACCAGGCGGTGGCCTCGGCGGAGGCGACCTACCGGGCGAACGCGGACGGGAGCGCCGAGTTCCGTGTCGCCGACGGACTGGACGGCGTCCCTTCCGGGAGTGTCGACCTCGTCCTGAACAATCCCCCGTTCCACTCCCACCAGGCGATGACGGACATGACCGCCTGGCGGATGTTCTCCGACTCCCGGCGCGCGCTGCGGCCGGGCGGCGAGCTGTGGGTGATCGGCAATCGTCACCTGGGTTACCACCTGAAGCTGCGGCGGCTCTTCGGCAACAGTGAACTGGTCGCGGGCGACGCCAAGTTCGTGGTCCTGCGGGCTGTGAAGAAGGACGCCGACCGGTAGCGAGTGACACCCGGCGCATCGCCGACCGACAGAATCAGCGCAGTTTTTGATCTCCCCTGTACACCTACGTGTCCGACCGTAGAGTGTGCTCGCTCACCAATGACAACTGGGGGAATCATGTCGCGCCGTGCTGTCGTCATCGGTGGGAGTGTGGCCGGCCTGCTCGCCGCCGCGGCCCTGTCCCGGTCCGTGGACGACGTGATCGTCCTGGAGCGCGACGAACTGCGCGACGGGCCGCACCCGCGCAAGCGGATCCCCCAGGCACGACACGCCCACATCCTGCTGCCCAGCGGACGCGACGCGATCCAGGAGCTGCTTCCCGAGGCAGACGTACGCCGGCGCCTGCTCGCGTCGGGAGCTCACGAGCAGTCCTTCACCGACATGCTGGGCTTCGGCGCGCAGGGCTGGTTCCGGCGCTGGCCGACCGTGACCGACGATCTGCTGCTGACCCTCTGCAGCCGCGACCTCCTCGACTCGGTCCTCCGCGACGCCGTCCTCGGGACGACCCGGGTCACGGTCCGCCGCGCCGAGGCGCTGGCGCTGCTGGGAACCGCCGAGCGCGTCACGGGTGTACGCGTCCTCGCCGACGGTGCCGAGGACGACCTGAGCGCCGATCTCGTCGTCGACGCGAGCGGACGGGGATCGCGCGTCGAGCACTGGCTCGAAAACCTCGGCGTGACGGACATACCGACCGACGAGGTCGACTCGGGTCTCGTCTACGCCAGCCGGATCTTCCGCGTTCCGATGGGCGCGGAGGACTTCCCGCTGACCCAGGTCGAGGCGGACCCCGCCGCCCCCAGGCCGGGGCGTTCCGCCAATCTGGTGCCGATCGAAAACGGTCGCTGGCTGGTCAGCCTCGCGGGCACGCGCGGCGGCGAACCCACCGCCGATCCCGAGCAGTTCACCGACTTCGCCCTCGGCCTGCGCCATCCGCTCATCGGGCAGCTGATCTCCGGTGCCGAGCCGCTCAGCGAGGTCTTCCTCAGCCGCAGCACCCGCAACAGGCGCCGCGAGTTCGAGAAGGCGGCCATGCCCGAGGGCCTGGTGGTGCTCGGTGACGCCGCCGCCACCTACAACCCCGTCTACGGCCAGGGCATGTCCGTCGCGGCCCTCGGTGCCCAGGCCCTGAGCCTGCAGTCGCTGCAGGCCGACGTCGCCGCTCCGGGGTTCGCCCGCGGCGTCCAGCGGGCGGTCGCCGGATACGTCTCCGCCGCTTACACGATGAGCACCTCCCAGGACCAGTGGTTCCCGGAGGTCGTCGGCAGGGCTCCGACGCTCGTGGACCGGCTCCTCAGCCGCTACATGGGCCGGATGGCACGCGTGGCCACCACCTCGTACGACGTGTCCGCGGCCATGTGCAGGGTCATCACGCTCCAGGCCGACGCGAGCCGTCTCGTGGACCCCAAGCTGCTTCTCGCCACCTTGAAGGGGCCTGTCATGGAACCCCTGACCGGGCCGCCGCTGACCCCCGGGGAGAGCGCCTTCCTCGATTCCGTGGGCCCGCTCGCCGTGTGAGGGTGTCCGCGGTACGGGCGCGGGCCCGACGGTCGGCGCTCCCGAGTGTTCGGACGACGGTCCGCGCCGTGAGCCGTCCGGCGGGACGGCGGGCCACGTGTCCGAAGCCCGGGCTGGGCCGCGCCCGGTCAGGAGAGTTGTCGTACCGCGGTCCTCCGCGACTGGACCGCGGCGTCGACGATGGGGGTGCGGACCGCCTTGGACAGGCTCAGCAGCGACGGCTGGCCCGTGTCCAGCGACCGCGAACCGGCGTCCGGCCGACTCACGCGCCCGCTGACCGAGACCACCACATCGACGTCACCGACCGAGATGCCGATGGTGCCGGTCTGCGCGACGGGGGTCTCGGTCTCGGCGAGAGCGGCCACGGCGACCATCGCGGCCATCCCGATCACCTCGGCCTCCGCCGCGCAGGAGCCGGTGGCCAGGGCGTCCCGGTAGGCGCGGCGCCGCACCTGGTCGTCGAGCTGTCCGGCGAGCCGTTTGAGGCCGTCCCGGATGGCCGTCTCCCGCGTGGTGAGCCGCAGTTCGACGTCGCCGATCGTCCGCCACGGCGGCGCCGCGACGCGGCGCCCACGGCTGGTCGGCCCAGCCAGCAGACGGAACAGCGGACGCAGACGTACGAACGTGACGGCGGAGTCGATGCGCGGACCGACGAGGGGAAGGATGTAGCCCGCCGAGGCCAGGCAGGAGCCGACGGCCACCAGCGGCGCGACGCTGGTGCTGAGACCGTCCCAGTGGTGCCCGAGCCAGTGAGCGGTCAGCGCGACGGACTTGACGACGCTGTACGCACTGGTGAACAGCCAGCCCAGCACGAGCAGGGCCAGCGAACCGCGGGTCCAGCGCCTGACCTTCCGTGTCCAGCGCCAGCACAGCAGGGTCGTCGTCACCGCGGCCACCATGTGCGCCATCAGATAGAGCACGATCATCTCCCGGATGAACGGCGTCGAGGCGTAGTAGGTGTCGAAGTCGGCCCGGCGCTCGACCGGCGTGTCGCCCAGCGCGAACAGGACGCCCTCGGCCGCGATCACTCCCAGGTAGCTGAACAGCCAGGCCCGGGACGTGCGCCGCACCTGGACGGGGTCGCTGCCGCGCCAGTGCACGATGAGAATGAGGGAAGCCGCGCCGAAGGCGGTCACCGCGCCGTAGGTCAGTGGCGCCGCCACATTCGGTATGCCCGTAAGGCTGTTGACCAGGGCGACGGTGGGTGGCGCGCCGAGTACGAAGCAGAGTCCCGACAGCAGGATGACGGCGCAGAACGACCGCTTGAGCGGGTCTCTCCAGTGGCGGCGCAGGTCGGGCAGCTGGGCGGCGAGTCCCATCCACAGGACGGCCGCGGCCAGGTAGTAGATCAGTCCGTTCACATCGGGCCCAGGGGCACGCGCGGGCGGACTTCTCGATGCGCGCCGGGGCGCGGAACGTCGGCGGACGTCGCACCGTTCACCATCGTGCACGGGTCCTCTTCGCGCACCGACACGCGAATACAAGCCAGAAGTTGACCGCTCAAGGCCTTCTCCGTCCTGCGCCCGGTCCAGCGTCGGCTACGCCCCGAAAACACCGCAAACCCCTGCTCCCCGTGTTCATGGGGCATGCGGTCGCCTGCCCGAGTGGCCTCCGGGGCGATGCTTCACCCTCGAGCCTGCCGTGCCCTTTCGGCCTTCTCATACTTGTTCACCCTAGCCACCTTGTCACCCACTCGAACTGTCGTCGGTGCAAAAGCGCGTACGCCAGGAGTGGCTTAGACCGGACCCGGCGCGGGTGAAGCGGCTTTGGGACGCATTTCAGGCTGTACAGGCATCCGGACGGCGCTCAGCCCCGCAGCACGCCGATGAGTCCCGTCACGGTCCGCGCCATCGCCTCCCGGCCCACGCCGAGGTACTTACGTGAGTCCACGGCGTCGGGACTGGCGGCGAGGAACTCCCGTATGGCGCCCGTCATCGCGATGTTCAGCGCGGTGCCGACGTTGACCTTGGCGATTCCGCCCTCGACGGCCGCCCGGAGTTCGCCGTCGGGCACCCCGGAGGAACCGTGCAGGACGAGGGGGACACCGAGCGAGGCGGCCAGCCGCTTGAGCAGGTCGTGGTCGAGGGCGGCGGTCCGGGTGGTCATCGCGTGCGAGCTGCCGATCGCCACGGCCAGCGCGTCCACACCGGAGTCGGCCACGAAGCCACGGGCCTCCATGGGATCGGTGCGGGCGCCGGGCGCGTGCGCGTCCCGGGGCGGTTCGCCCTTCTTGCCGCCGATCTCGCCCAACTCGGCCTCGATCCAAAGGCCTTGGGCGTGCGCCCAGTCGGCGGCGGCCCGGGTCGCGGTGAGGTTCTCCTCGTAGGGCAGACGGGACGCGTCGTACATGACGGAGCTGAAGCCGGCACGGGACGCCTGTCGCAGCAGGTCGTCGCTCTGTACGTGGTCGAGGTGCAACGCGACGGGTACCGAGGCACGTTCGGCGGCGGCGGTCGCGGCGCGGGCCAGCGGGAGCAGTCGGCCGTAGCGGAACTTGACCACGTTCTCGCTGACTTGGAGCACGACGGGCGCGTCGGCGGACTCCGCGCCCGCGATGACGGCCTCGACGTGCTCCAGGGTGATGACGTTGAACGCGGCGACGGCGGTCCGCGACTCGGCGGCCTCGGCGACCAGCTCTCCGGTTGCTGCGAGGGGCACAACTCCTCCTTCTCCGTGGATGACCGGGCCGGCTCAGTGGCTGAGGATCACCGAGCGGGTGAGGTGGCGCGGCTGGTCGGGGTCCAGGCCGCGCGCCGCGGCGACGGCGACGGCGAGGCGCTGGGCGCGGACCAGTTCGGCGAGCGGGTCCAGGCCGCCGTCCACCCACAACCCGCCGGTCCCCCGGACCTGTTCGGCCAGCCCCTCGGGTGCCTCGCCGAGCATCAGGGTGGCGGTGCCGTGGGTGGTGATGCTGATGGGACCGTGCCGGTACTCCATCGCCGGATAGGCCTCGGTCCAGGCGAGGGACGCCTCCCGCATCTTGAGCCCGGCCTCGTTGGCGAGGCCGACGGTCCACCCGCGGCCGAGGAAGGTGAACTGCGAGCAGCCGACGAGCCCTTCGGGCAGCGGTGTGCCGAGCGCGGTGCGCGCGTCGGCGACGACGGCGTCGCTGTGCAGACCGAGGTGGGCCCGGAGCAGGGTCAGCGCGGTGGTCGCGAACCGGGTCTGCACGACGGACTGCTCGTCGGCGAAGCCGAGCACGACGACGTCGTCCGCCGACTCCATCACCGGCGTGTGCGGATCGGCGGTGACGGCGGTCGTACGGGTGTGTCCGCGCAGCCGCCCGAGAAGTTCGAGCACTTCGGTGGTCGTCCCGGAGCGCGTCAGGGCGATCACGCGATCGTACGGGCGGCCCGCGGGGAACTCCGAGGCGGCGAACGCGTCCGTCTCGCCCTGTCCGCACTGTTCGCGCAGCGCGGCCGCGGCCTGCGCCATGAAGAACGAGGTGCCGCAGCCCACGATCGCGACGCGTTCCCCCGCCGCCGGCAGCGCGGCTTCGTGCACGGCCGCCTGTTCGGCGACGCGCATCCAGCACTCGGGCTGGCTGTTCAGCTCGTCCTCGACATGAGTCATGCCCTACCCCTCCCACGGATGCTTGTTCTTGCAAGATATAGCGAGTTTTCGAGCACAATCAAGCATTTGAGCGCAGGCGGGGTGCGTTATGGTCACGGAGGATCGAGGAACGGAGGGTGCGGATGTCGCGGGACGCCCGGTGGAAGGCGCTGCTGGAACTGCTCGTGGAGCGGGGCCGCCTGGATGTCGAGGAGGCCGCGACGGAGCTGGAGGTCTCGGCGGCGACGATCCGGCGCGACTTCGATCAGCTCGCCGAGCAGCAGATGCTCGTGCGCACCCGGGGCGGCGCGGTCGTGCACGGCGTCTCCTACGAGCTGCCCCTGCGCTACAAGACGGCCCGCCACGCCTCGGAGAAACAGCGCATCGCGAAGGCGGTCGCCGACCTCATCGCCCCCGGCGAGGCGGTGGGCCTGACGGGCGGGACGACGACGACCGAGGTGGCCCGCGCCCTGGCCGTACGCCCCGACCTGGCGTCGGGCTCCCCCGCGCTGACCGTCGTCACGAACGCGCTGAACATCGCGAACGAACTCGCCGTGCGCCCCCAGTTCAAGATCGTGGTGACCGGCGGGGTGGCCCGGCCGCAGTCGTACGAGCTCATCGGACCGCTCGCGGACGGCGTTCTCGGGCAGATCACCCTCGATGTCGCGGTGCTCGGCGTGGTCGCCTTCGACGCCGCACACGGCGCCGCCGCCCACGACGAGGCGGAGGCCGCGATCAACCGCCTCCTGTGCGAGCGGGCCGAGCGCGTGATCGTCGCCGCCGACTCCAGCAAACTCGGGCAGCGCGCGTTCGCCCGCATCTGCGGGGCCGAGTGGGTGGGCACCCTCGTGACGGACGCGGCGGCGGGGCCCGAGACGATCGGACGGTTCGAGGAGGCGGGGATCGCGGTCATGGCCGTATGACCTCGATCCCGTCGCCCGACCTCGACCCCTTCGCCTGCCATCCGCCCCGTCGCCCGGCATCGAAACGTCGCTCGCCATCGATCCCGTCGCCCGGCATGGAGATCGTCGTCGTACGACGGTGACGCCTCGGGCGGCGGACGGGCCGCACGAGGCCCTGACCGGTCTGACCCACTGCGGTCCGCTCGCTCGGATGCTCCGGTCGACCAGATGCTCCGGTCGACGCGAGAGCGATCGGGCGAAGAGCAGCGATCGGGCGAAGACCTGGGAGGCACACCGGAATGCGGGTCAGGCGGTCGCTCGGGCGGCGGTTCGGGTGGCTGTGGACGGCCTACGCGGTCAGCACGCTGGGCACCTGGCTCGCGTTCGACGCGTTTCCGCTGATCGCCATTCTCGTGCTGCACGCCGGTCCGGCCGAGGTGTCGGCGCTGGCCGCCGCGGGGCTCGCGGTGGGAGCGGCCGTCGCCGTGCCGCTCGGACCGTGGATGGAGTTCCGTCGCAAACGGCCCGTGACGGTGACGATGGACCTGGTCAGGTTCGCGGCGCTGCTGAGCGTGCCCGCCGCGTTCGCGCTCGGCCGGCTGGGCTTCGCCCACCTCCTGGTCGTGTCCGTGATCGTCGCGGCGGCCGACATCACCTTCAAGGCGGCCGGCGGTTCCACTCTGAAGGAGCTCGTACGACCTGAGGATCTCCTCGTCGCGAACGCGCGCTTCGAGTCCACGACCTGGACCGCCACCGTGCTCGGCCCACCGCTCGGCGGAGCGGCGATCGGCCTGTTCGGCCCGGTGATCACCGTCTTCGCCGACGCCATGAGCTTCCTGCTCTCGGCCCTGGGAATCCGCGCCATCGGCGGGAAGGAACAGCCGCCCGAGCGCCCCGTCCCCCGGGCCCGGCTCCGCGCCCGCGACCTGCTCGAAGGCTGGCGGTACATCCTGAGCAGCGCGGCCCTGCGCCCGCTTTTCCTCAACACCGTCCTGGTCAACGGTCTGATCCTGGCGGCATCGCCCGTGCTCGCCACCCTGATGCTCGGCCGGCTCGGCTTCTCGCCCTGGCAGTACGGTCTCGCGTTCGGCGTGCCCTGTCCGGGAGGGCTGATCGGGTCGCGTCCGGCCCGCCCGCTCGTCGCACGGTTCGGGCAGCACCGGGTCCTGCGCGTGGCGGGCACCCTGCGGGCTTGCTGGCCGCTCGGTCTCGCCCTCGTACGTCCCGGCGCCGCCGGGCTCGCGCTCGTCATGTGCGTGCAGTTCTGCCTGCTCGTCTGCATGGGCGTGTCAACCCGGTGTTCGCCACCTACCGGCTCGAACGGACCGCCACGGACCGGACCGCCCGCACCCTGTCCGCGTGGTCGGTCAGCAGCAACGCGACGATCGCGGCCCTCACCGCCCCGTGGGGGCTGCTGGCCGCCGCCACCGGCCCGCGCACGGCCGTGGCCGCCGCAGGCCTGCTCATCCTGACGACTCCCCTGCTGCTCCCCCGGAGTCACCGGGCGCCACGGCAGGACCGCGAGCCTGCGCGGGCCCGCCCGGCGCCGTAACCGCCGCACTGATCGGCGCAGCCGCGCCCGAGGGGTCTCCGCGCCCGAACCATGCGGCGGGCGCCGCGGCGGACGCCGTCTTCCTCACGAGTGGACACCGCGTGAACGGCCGGAAAGAGGGTCCGGTTAGCATATGAGCGCCACCTAGCTCGAAAGATGATTCTGTGACTGTCAACGACGACGCGTTCACCAACTGGAAGACCCGCGAAGAGATCGCGGAGTCGATGATCCCGATCATCGGGAGGCTGCACCGGGAGCAGGACGTCACGATCCTCCTGCACAGCCGCTCCCTGGTGAACAAGTCGGTGGTGAGCATCCTCAAGACCCACCGCTTCGCCCGGCAGATCGCCGGCGAGGAGCTCTCGGTCACCGACACGCTGCCGTTCCTGCGGACGCTCACCACGCTCGATCTCGGCCCGTCCCAGATCGACATCGGCATGCTCGCCGCGACGTACCGGGCCGACGACCGCGGCCTGTCCGTCGAGGAGTTCACCGCCGAGGCGGTCTCCGGCGCGATCGGCGAGAACAAGATCGAGCGCCGCGAGGGGCGTGACGTCGTCCTCTACGGGTTCGGCCGCATCGGCCGCCTCCTCGCCCGCCTGCTCATCGAGAAGACCGGCTCGGGCAACGGTCTGCGGCTGCGCGCGATCGTCGTGCGCCAG
Source organism: Streptomyces sp. NPDC002742 (assembly GCF_042888885.1). NCBI lineage: Bacteria > Bacillati > Actinomycetota > Actinomycetes > Kitasatosporales > Streptomycetaceae > Streptomyces > Streptomyces sp. NPDC002742. Next base: position 35,655 of record NZ_JBIAQF010000002.1, on the reverse strand, counting down.
GGCGGCGAGCAGGACATCGTCAAGCGCGCCTCACTGCTGCGCCGCGACTCCATCCACGGCCAGTTCCAGGGCACGATCACGGTCGACGAGGCGAACAGCACGATCATCGCCAACGGCAACGAGATCAAGGTCATCTACGCCGGCGACCCGTCCGAGGTCGACTACACGACGTACGGCATCAAGGACGCCATCCTCGTCGACAACACCGGCAAGTGGCGTGATCGCGAAGGTCTGTCGAACCACCTGCGCCCCGGCATCGACAAGGTCGTCCTGACGGCGCCGGGCAAGGGCGACGTCCCGAACATCGTGCACGGCGTCAACCACGACATGATCAAGCCGGACGAGCGGATCCTGTCCTGCGCCTCCTGCACCACCAACGCGATCGTGCCGCCGCTCAAGGCGATGGCGGAGGAGTACGGCGTTCTGCGCGGCCACGTGGAGACCGTCCACTCGTTCACCAACGACCAGAACCTGCTGGACAATTACCACAGCTCCGACCGTCGGGGCCGCTCCGCACCGCTGAACATGGTCATCACCGAGACGGGGGCCGCCTCCGCGGTCGCCAAGGCGCTGCCCGACCTCAAGGCGCCGATCACCGGCAGTTCGATCCGCGTCCCGGTGCCGGACGTCTCGATCGCGATCCTCAGCCTGCGCCTGGGCCGCGCGACCACCCGCGAAGAGGTCCTCGACTACCTCCGCAACGTCTCGCTGACCTCACCGCTCAAGCGCCAGATCGACTTCATCAGCGCCCCCGACGCGGTGTCCAGCGACTTCATCGGCTCGCGCCACGCCTCGATCGTCGACGCCGGAGCCACCAAGGTCGAGGACGACAACGCGATCCTCTACCTCTGGTACGACAACGAGTTCGGCTACTCCTGCCAGGTCATCCGTGTCGTCCAGCACGTCTCCGGGGTCGAGTACCCGACCTTCCCGGCTCCGGCGGTCTGAGCGAAGGGCGACGCACGGTTCGCCGTCCGGGCAGGCGGGACGGCGAACAGACGAACGGCGGGGCGATACGACATCCCATCTCGTGGGGGTGCCGGTCGCCCCGTTTCCGTCGCGGGACCCCGCCCGGGGCAGCCCACCACCCCCTTGCCCCGAGCACGGCACCCGCCTAACGTGAGTTTGTGTCGCGAATAAACAAAACCGTCCCGCACAGCGTCGTGCCCGACCGCTCCCTCATCCGGCTCCGCGTCGTCCTGACCGCCTTCTTCGCCCTCGACGGCTTCGTCTTCGCCGGCTGGGTCGTCCGCATCCCCGCCGTCAAGCACCAGACCGGCGCCTCCGCCGGCGCCCTCGGCCTCGCACTCCTCGGCGTCTCCGCCGGCGCGGTGATCACCATGATGCTGACGGGACGGCTCTGCCGACGGTTCGGCAGCCACCCGGTGACCGTGGTCTGCGGCGTTTCGCTGTCCGTGAGCGTCGTCCTGCCGCCGCTGACCCGCTCCGTACCCGCCCTGAGCCTCGTCCTGCTGGTCTTCGGCGCGGCCTACGGCGGTATCAACGTCGCCATGAACAGCGCTGCCGTCGATCTCGTGGCCGCACTCCGGCGCCCGGTGATGCCCAGTTTCCACGCGGCGTACAGCCTGGGCGGCATGCTCGGGGCGGGGCTCGGCGGGCTGGTCGCCGGGCACCTGTCACCGACGCGCCATCTGCTCGGGATCGCCGCCCTCGGCCTGCTCGTGACCGCCGTCGCCGGGCCCGTGCTGTTGCGGGAAGACGTTCCCGGGCCACCCGACCGCCCACGGAGCGACAGGAGCGCGGCGGCCTCGCGTCCCGACCGCCGCATCCGTGGTCCGGTGGTCGTCTTCGGGCTCATCGCCCTGTGCACGGCGTACGGCGAAGGCGCGATCGCGGACTGGGGCGCCCTCCACCTGGAGCAGGACCTGAAGGCACACCCGGGGATCGCGGCCGCCGGTTACTCGTGTTTCGCCCTCGCCATGACGATCGGCCGCCTGAGCGGGACGGCACTTCTCGAACGGCTGGGCCGGACCCGCACGCTGGTGGCGGGCGGCACGACGGCCGCGCTCGGCATGCTGCTCGGCTCGCTCGCGCCCTCCGCCTGGGCGGCACTGCTCGGATTCGCCGTCACCGGACTCGGCCTCGCCAACATCTTCCCCGTCGCGGTCGAGCGCGCCGGCGTGCTCGCCGGAGCGAGCGGGGTCGCCGTCGCCTCCACCCTCGGGTACGGGGGCATGCTGCTGGGGCCGCCCGCGATCGGGTTCATGGCCGACTGGTACTCCTTGCCCACGGCGCTCACGAGCGTCGCCGCACTGGCGGCCGTGGCCGCCCTGATCGGATTCGCGACGCGCCGAGCGGCCGTGGCGTGAGAGGGCACGGGGCCATCGGCGACGGGCGCGCGGGGCAAACGGTCTCTGAAGAAGAGCCCGCACTCCGAGGAACTGCGCCTGGCTTGGTCCGCGGATCCGGATCCGGTGGTCGCGAGCGCCGGTTGGGCTCTGACCACCGAGCGCGTGGCGAAGAGGCCAGAGGGCCTCGACCTCGCGGGACTGCTCGACGTCATCGAGGCGGAGATGAAGGACGCCCCGGATCGCCTTCAGTGGGCGATGAACCACTGCCTGGCCCAGAGCGGGATCGATCACACCGAGTACCGCGCCCGCGCCACCGACATCGGTGAGCGCCTAGTGGTGCTCAAGGACTGTCCGACTCCCCCGGGCTGCGCGTCTCCGTTCGCGCCCACCTGGATCAGCGAAATGGTGCGCAGGCAGGAGGACAAGACGGTGACTCGACCGGTGACTCGACCGGTGGCTTGATCTGGTGTGCCTTCGCCCGCGGATACTTGATCCCAGGTGCTCACCGCACCTCTGCTTCCGCCGAGCCACCGGCCGGGACGAAGTCCAAACCGACTCCTGAGCGTCAACTCCTCTCGCCGCACCCGCACCCGGCACGCCCCTCTCCCGACCCAACCGCGCTCCCCGCGCCCACACCGCGTCGGGCACACTCTCGGCATGGAGATTCGGGAGTTCGTGGAAACCCTGGACCGGGAGGGCCGGTCGCTGTTCACCGCCGCCGAGAAGGCGGGTGTCGACGCCGAGGTCGCGACCTGCGCCGGCTGGCAGGTGAAGGATCTGGTGCGGCACACCGGTATGGTCCACCGCTGGGCCACCGCATTCGTCGCCGAGGGACACACCTCGTACCACCCCGACGGTGGACTGCCGGATCTGGACGACGACGAACTGCTGACCTGGTTCCGCGAGGGGCACCGTCTGCTCGTGGACACCCTGGCCGGCGCCTCGCCCGACCTGCGGTGCTGGAGCTTCCTTCCGGCACCCTCGCCGCTCGCGTTCTGGGCGCGTCGGCAGGCGCACGAGACCACCGTGCACCGGGTCGACGCGGAGTCGGCGCTCGGCGTGGAACCGACCGCCGTCCCGCCGGACTTCGCGGTCGACGGGATCGACGAGTTGCTGCGCGGATTCCACGCGCGCGGGAAGAGCAGGGTGCGCACCGAGGAGCCCCGTGTGCTGCGGGTTCGCGCCACCGACCGCCCTGACGCCGTGTGGACCGTACGACTCTCCTCCGAGCCGCCGCAGAGCGAACGCGGCGAGCACGCGACCGCGGACACGGGCGAGGACACGGACGAGGACGTGGACTGCGAGTTGGCGGGACCGGCCGCGCGGCTCTATCTGGCTCTGTGGAACCGTGTGCCGTTCCCGAGCGTGACGGGCGACGCCTCGCTCGCCACCCTTTGGCGGGAGAACTCCGGCATCACCTGGAGCTGACGCACGGATCCGAAGTCCGGGCCGCCCGGAGACGGGCTGCGGTCGTCCGGCGCACCCGCGACGGACGACCGCGGCCCCACGCGCAGGCCGCAGACGCTCAACACGCCGAGCACGCCGACCAAGCCGAGCAGGTGTCGGTCTCCGAAGTCGGCTGCGCAGATGACTGGAGCCGGGTTCACTGAGCACGGCCTCCGCCCGCGGGCCGCCGGCCCCTGACGGCTGCTCAGTCGGGCGGGACGGCTGGGGCGATGATCCGATACCCCACGCCGGGTGTGGTGGCGATGACCGTGGGGTCGCCGAGTTTGCGGCGCAGGCGGCTGATGGTCACCGTGACGGTGTTGGTGAACGGGTCGGCGTGTTCGTCCCAGACCTGTTCGAGGAGGTTCTCCGTGCTGAGGAAGGCGGGGCTCGCGTTCAGGAGGGCTTCGAGTACCGCGAATTCCTTGACGGAGAGGTCGAGCCGGTGGCCGTCGCGGCTGACGGTGCGGCGCATCGGGTCGAGTTCGATCCCCGCCGTGCTCAGGGTGCGGGACCGGGCGGCGGGGCGGCGGCGGGCCAGTGCGCGGATGCGCAGGACGAGTTCGGGAAAGTGGAAGGGCTTGGCGAGGTAGTCGTCAGCACCCAGGGTCAGGCCGCTGACGCGGTCGCCGGGTGAGTCGGCGGCGGTCAGCATCAGGACCATCGCGCGGCCGTCCCGCTCGGTGATCATCTGGCAGAGGGTGTCGCCGTGGATGCCTGGCAGGTCGCGGTCGAGCACGACGACGTCGTACGCGTTGACGTCCAGCTTGGCCGCGGCGTCGAGCCCGTCGTGGGCCACGTCCACGGCCATGCCCTGGTCGCGCAGTCCCTCGGCGATGACTTCGGCGAGGGGGCGGGCGTCCTCGACCACCAGGACTCTCAACGCGCCACGCCCATCTCCGTGTCGGGGGCTTCCACCGTCGCCCTGCCGTCCGTACGGGGGAGGGTGATGGTGACGCGCAGGCCGCCGTCGGGGCGGGCGCGCAGGTCCAGGGTGCCGTGGTGGGCCTGGGTGATGGCCGCGACGATGGAGAGGCCGAGGCCGCTGCCCTGGCCGGTGCCGGTCCGGTCGGCGCCAAGGCGGCGGAAGGGTTGCGCGAGGTCCGCCACCCGCCGCTGGTCGAGGACCGGTCCGCTGGACTCGACGACGAGGGACACTGCGCCTGCGTCGTCTCCTTCGGCCCGTACCGCGACACTGATCCAGCCCCCGGGGTCGTTGTGCGCGATCGCGTTGTCGACCACGTTGTCGGCCACGCGGCGCAGCAGCGTCTGGCTGCCCCACACCCACGCGGAGTCGTCGATCCGGTTTTCACGCACGGTCAGCCCCTTGGCCGCGATGTCCTTTGCCCGTCCGGTCAGAGCGGTCAGCGCGAGTTGGCCGAGGGTGAGGCGCGCCGAGTCGGTGAACTCGCCGTGCTGGGTGCGAGCCAGGACGAGGAGACTCTCCAGCAGCCGGTCCACCTGGTCGAGTTCGGCGCGCATCCGGGCGGCCAGCGTGGCTGTTGTCTCGGGTATCGGACCCGGCTTGGCGAGAGCCACGTCCAGGGAGGCCCGCATCGTGGTGAGCGGGGTGCGCAGCTCGTGGGAGGCGTTGGCGACGAAGAGGCGCTGGGCGTCGAAGGAGCCCTCCAGGCGGCCGAGGAGGTCGTCGATGGTGTCGGCGAGGTCCTTCACCTCGTCGCCGGGGCCGCCGATGGCCAGACGTTCGTGCAGGCTGTCGGCGGTGATCCGGCGGGTGGCCGCTGTCATCACGCGCAGCGGGCGCAGCACCCGGCCGGCGACGAACCAGCCGAGGCCGACCGAGATCACCGCCATGACGCCGAGGGCGATGGCGGAGCCGATCAGGATCTGCCGGGACTGGGTGTCGTGCGCCTTGGCCAGCTGCTGCTCCAGCTCGTCGATGCGGCCCTGGGCCTGTGCCGCCGTGGCCGGCTGATCGGTGCCGCCATCGGGGGCGGTCCGGCTGGAGCTCGATCCGCCGGATGCCACCACGGCCGCGATGGCGAGCAGCGCCGTTCCCGACAGCAGGAACAGAGTCACGTACAAGGCGGTGAAGCGGGTGCGAACAGTGCCACGGCGCAGGCCGAGCCGGGCGGTCAGGCCCGCGAGCCGTCGGGGCGGACCCCATTTCATCCGCATGCTCCCCTCTCGCCACCGCACCAGGACACGTACCAGGCCAGGCTAAGCCGAGGCGCCTAACAGCGAGATGACAGTGGCCGTTCGGCCCCTGTAACTCGCTCGGTCACAGGGTGGGGGCCATGAGCGATGAGAGTACGAAGGCGACGATCGAGGTCATCGGTCTGCGTAAACGCTTCGGGCCACAGTTGGCTCTGGACGGGATGACGTTCACCGTGCGGCCCGGACGGGTGACCGGCTTCGTCGGCCCGAACGGCGCGGGCAAGTCCACCACCATGCGCGTGATCCTGGGCCTTGACGCAGCTGAGGAGGGAAAGGCCCTGGTCGGCGGGGTGCCGTACCGCACCCTGCGTCGCCCGCTTCGGCATCTGGGGGCACTGCTCGACGCCTCCGCGCTGCAGCCGAGCCGCACCGCCCGTAACCACCTGCTGTGGCTGGCCCACTCACAGGGCGTGTCGGCCCGGCGGGTGGACGAGGTCATCGAACAGGCGGGGCTGGGTACGGCGGCCCGGCGCAAGGCCGGCGGCTTCTCGCTGGGCATGCGTCAGCGCCTGGGGATCGCGGCGGCGCTGCTCGGTGACCCGCCGGTCCTCATGCTGGACGAGCCGTTCAACGGCCTCGACCCCGACGGCATCGTGTGGATGCGCGGCTTCCTGTCGTCGCTGGCCCGGCAGGGCCGCGCCGTCCTGGTGTCCAGTCACTTGATGAGCGAACTCGAAGACACCGCGGACCATCTCGTGGTGATCGGCCGCGGCCGGGTCGTCGCGGACACCAGCGTGTCCGGGCTGCTCGCCGAGGTGTCCGGCGGACGGGTCACCCTGCGTACCTCCGCGCCTCCGCGCGCCGCCCAGGTCCTGCGCGGCGCGGGCGCCACCGTTCTCGCCACCGGCCCCGACACCCTCGGCGTCACGGGCCTGCCCGACGAGGAGATCGTGACCCTGCTCGCCCGGAACGGGGTGCCGTTCTCCCAGGTGTCCGCGCACCGGGCGACGCTCGAAGAGGCGTACATGGAGCTCACCCGGGACGCGGTGGAGTACCGGGGCATCCCGGCGGGGGAGGCTACGCGATGACCGCCACCCTCACCCCTCGCCCCCCGGCCACGAGGCGTGCTGAGCAGAATGGGTTCCTCAGGACGCTGCACGCCGAGTGGACGAAGTTCCGTACGGTACGCGGCTGGGTCCTCGCCATGGCGGGGGCGCTCCTGGTGACGATCGTGGTCGGCCTGCTCGGCACGGCCGCCCCCGGCGGTCGCGGCGCCGACTCCGCCTCGTACCCGAAGGGCCCCGGCGGCGAGGCCGTCAACGACAGCTTCTACTTCGTCCACAAGACGCTCACTGACGACGGCACCCTCACCGTTCCCCTGCGGTCGCTGACCGGTGTGGCCGACACCGGGACCGGCAAGACGGCCCAGGGCGCCCAGCCCTGGGCGAAGGCCGGGATCATCGTGAAGGAAAGCCTCACTCAGGGAGCCCCGTACGCGGCGGTCATGGCCACCGGCGGCCACGGCGTACGCATGCAGTACGACTACACGCACGACACGGCGGGCCCTTCCGGCAACGTCTCCCGGGAGTCCCCGCGCTGGCTGCGCCTGGTCCGCTCCGGCGACAGCCTCATCGGTTACGCCTCCACCGACGGCTCCCACTGGACCAAGGTCGGCCATGCGAAGCTGCCGGGGCTTGCGCGGACCGTGCAGGCCGGGCTCTTCGCGACGTCACCGGAGGCGAAGCAGGAAACCGCGGCGGGCACGGGCTTCAGCCCTGCCGTGGCCACCGGCACCTTCGGCCGTCCCGGCCTCACCGGCGGCTGGTCCCGGAGCGCGTGGAGCGGCACACAGGTGGGCGGCGACGCGGGCACCTCCGGCAGCTATACGAACACCACCAAGGGCGGCTTCACCCAGACCGACGGCGGCGGGTTCACCGTGACCGGGGCCGGTGACATCGCACCGGTCGTCGGCGGGCCCGTCATGGGCGTCGGCTTCTCCGTCGAGAACTTCCTCGTCGGCACCTTCGCCGGGCTGATCGTGGTGATCGCCGTGGGCACGGTGTTCATCACCGGCGAGTACCGGCGTGGTCTGCTGCGTACGACCATGGCGGCAACTCCCCTGCGGGGCTGGGTGCTTGGTGCCAAGGCGCTGGTGGCCGGGGGCGTCGCGTTCGCCATCGGCCTGGTGGCCGCCGCGATCACCATTCCCATCGGGGAACGCAGCGCGCGCGGCAGGGGCTTCCATGTCTTCCCCGTCACGTCGGCGACCGAAGTACGCGTCATGGTCGGCACCGGCCTGCTCTGCGCAGCCGCCGCCGTGCTCGCCCTCGGCGTCGGTGCCCTGCTGCGGCGCGGCGGCACGGCGGTCGCCCTGGTCATCGCGTCGATCGTGCTGCCCTTCCTGCTCGCCACCTCCGGCGTACTGCCCCCGGGCGTCTCGGCGTGGCTGCTGCGGGTGACCCCGGCTGCGGGCTTCGCCATCCAGCAGACCCTGCCGCAGTACGCGCAGGTGCTCAGCGTGTACGAGCCGTCGACCGGCTACTACCCGCTGGCGCCATGGACCGGCCTCGCCGTGCTGTGCGGATACGCCGCGCTCGCCTTCGGTCTGGCCGTGGTGCGGCTGCGCGGGAGGGACGTATGAGTCTCCCGAGCGGTGCACGACTCACGAGCACGGCGGACGGCACGTGGCGAGGGGACTTCGGCCGCGCCCTGCGCGCGGAGTGGACGAAGCTGCGCACCACGGGGGACATGGGCAGGTTGCTCCTGCTCGCCGTCGCGCTGACCGTGGCCGTCGGCTGCGGCACCGCCAAGGCCGTGAAGTGCCCGGACGCGGGGTGCGGCCAGGACGCGGTCAAGCTCGCCCTGACCGGCGTCACCGTCGGGCAGGCGGTCATCGCCGTCTTCGCGGTGCTGGCCGTCAGCGGCGAGTACGGCACCGGGATGATCCGCACCACGCTCACGGCGGTGCCGAACCGGCTCACCGTCCTCACCGCCAAGGCGACGGTCCTCACCACGGTCGTCCTGGCCTCCGGGACGGCTGCCGTCCTGGCCTCCCTCCTCGTCGGCCGCTACATCCTGCCCGGCAACGGATTCACCGAGGCGCACGGCTATGCGCCGCCGTCCCTGGCAGACGGCCCGACCCTGCGCGCGGCCGTGGGGTCGGTCCTCTACCTCGTCCTGATCGCCCTGATCGGTCTCGGCGTGGCGACGGCGGTACGGGAGGCGGCGACCGCCATCGGGATCGTGCTCGGGCTGCTCTATCTCTTCCCGGTCGTCACCCAGGTGGTCAAGGACCCGGAGTGGCAGCGCCACCTCCAGCAGATCTCGCCCATGTCCGCCGGACTCGCGGTCCAAGCCACCGTCCATCTGCACGAGCTGCCCATCGGCCCGTGGACCGGCCTGGGCGTGCTCGCCACGTGGGCCGCGGCCGCGCTGCTGGTCGGCAGCCTGCTGCTGTACAGGCGCGACGCGTAACCGAATCGAGCCGACCGCGAGCACCGTGGCTTCGGGCCCCGACGACTCCAGTCAGAACTGGCAGGCCGGTCACCCGCCGGAAGCCGCCGAACCGTCCGCCAGCATCCGGGTAAGGACCGCGCGCTGCAACGGCAGCACCTCGCCGTGCAGTTCGCGCCCCTTCGGCGTGACGCACACGCGCACGCCCCGCCGGTCCTCGGCGCACATTCCGCGGATCACCAGGCCGTCCTTCTCCAGTCGCCCGATCAGCCGGGACAGGGCGCTCTGACTGAGATGGACCCGCTCGGAGATCTCCTGGACGCGGAAGGAGGTGCCGCCGTCCGCCGCGGTACCCACCGCCAGTACGTCGAGCACCTCGAAGTCACTGGCGCCCAGGCCGTGTCGGTGCAACTCACGGTCGAGCTCGCAGACGGTGCGGGCATGCACCGCCAGGATGTCGCGCCACTGGTCCACGAGCCCTCGCTCGGCATTCTCCGCCGCCATGCGCGCACCGTAGCAAAGAAAGAACTTTGTTGCATCGGAATTAAATGCACTTGCATTGAATGCGTGTGCATGTAACCTCTCCGGCATGACCTCTCCGCTCACCCACCCCGCGCCCCAGGGACGCTGGACCCCCCGACTGTGGGGCACCCTGCTGGTGCTCTGCGCCGCCATGTTCCTGGACGCCCTGGATGTGTCGATGGTCGGCGTCGCACTGCCGTCCATCGGCTCCGAACTCGACCTCTCCACCTCCACGCTCCAATGGATCGTCAGCGGCTACATCCTGGGATACGGCGGGCTGCTGCTCCTCGGCGGACGCACCGCCGACCTGCTGGGCCGCCGCCAGGTCTTCCTGGTGGCCCTCGGCGTGTTCGCGCTCGCCTCACTGCTCGGCGGGCTCGTCGACTCGGGCCCCCTGCTGATCGCCAGCCGATTCATCAAAGGTCTGAGCGCCGCGTTCACCGCGCCCGCGGGCCTGTCGATCATCACCACGACATTCGCCGAGGGCCCGCTGCGAAACCGCGCGCTCTCGATCTACACCACCTGCGCGGCCACCGGTTTCTCGATGGGCCTGGTCCTGTCCGGTCTGCTCACCGAGGCGAGCTGGCGCCTGACCATGCTGCTGCCCGCGCCCATCGCCGTCGTCGCACTGCTCGTGGGCCTGAAGCTCATCCCGCGCAGCGAGCGCGAGAAGGACCACCGCGGCTACGACATCCCGGGCGCGATCCTCGGCACCGCCTCGATGCTGCTGCTCGTCTTCACCGTCGTCCAGGCGCCCCAGGCCGGCTGGGGATCGGCGCGGACCCTCCTGTCCTTCCTCGCCGTGGCCGCGCTGCTCACCGTCTTCGTCGGCGTCGAGCGACGCAGCCCGAGCCCTCTGATCCGTCTCGGCGTCCTGCGCTCCGGCAGCCAGATCCGGGCCCAGCTGGGCGCGATGGCGTTCTTCGGCTCGTACGTCGGCTTCCAGTTCCTGGTGACGCTGTACATGCAGTCGCTGCTCGGCTGGTCGGCCCTGCACACCGCGCTCGCGTTCCTGCCGGCCGGGGCGCTGGTGGCCCTGTCCTCCACGAAGGTGGGGGCCGTCGTCGACCGGTTCGGCACACCCCGGCTCATCGCGGCGGGCTTCGCCCTGATGGTCGTCGGGTACGCGCTCTTCCTGCGCGTCGACCTCGACCCGGTCTACGCTGCGGTCATCCTGCCGACCATGCTGCTGATCGGTGCCGCGTGCGCCCTGGTCTTCCCATCCCTCAACATCCAGGCGACCAACGGCGTGGACGACCACGAGCAGGGCATGGTCTCGGGCCTGCTCAACACCTCCGTGCAGGTCGGCGGCGCGATCTTCCTCGCGGTCGTGACGGCCGTCGTCACCGCGAACTCCCCGGAGGGCTCATCGCCCCAGGACGTTCTCGACAGCTACCGGCCCGGCTTGATGGTGGTGACCGGTATCGCCCTCGCGGGTCTGCTGATCACGCTGCCAGGGCTGCGCACACGACGTCCGCAGGAGTCCGTCGTAGTCGCCCGGTCCGGTCAAGAAGTGACGGAGTCGGGGACGGAGCGGGTCGCCGTCCGTGACTAGCGGGCACCTCCGACACCCGCGCCCGGCGGGGCACTTGCCCCGCCGGGCGCGTACCTGTTGACTCGATGGATGAGCAACAACGGGGAGAACATGGACAGTTGCCGCCAGTCTTCGGACGCGTCGCGCGCACAACGGGCCCAGGCGCGGCGGGACGCGGTCACCGTCGAGATCGGATACGCCCTGGCCAGTGCGGCTTTCGTGGCGGCGGTCGCCTTCGGGGTCGTCGCCGGACCCGCCCTCTTCCTGGACCTGTCGTCCGGCGCGGTAGGGGCGTTGGAGACCTCGGGCGGCGCCCTGGCCGCCCTCCTCTTCGCGCTACGGGTGGCCACCGTACTGTTCCGCTTCCGCCACGAGGCCGCCGCGCCTCAGCCCAGCCAGCCCGGCCGCACCAGCCCCGACTCATAGGCGAGCACCACCAGTTGGGCCCGGTCGCGCGCCCCGAGTTTCACCATCGTCCGGCTGACATGGGTCTTGGCCGTGAGCGGACTGACGACCAGGCGGCGGGCGATCTCGTCGTTCGAGAGGCCGATGCCGACCAGGGCCATCACCTCCCTTTCCCGCTCGGTGAGTTCGGCGAGAGACGCGACGGACTCGGGTTCCTTGGAACGGGCCGCGAACTCGGAGATCAGCCGACGCGTCACCCCGGGCGAGAGCAGGGCATCACCCTCGACCACCGCCCGTACCGCACGCAGCAGTTCCTCGGGCTCGGTGTCCTTGACCAGAAAGCCGGAGGCACCGGAGCGGATGGCCTCGAAGACGTACTCGTCGAGCTCGAAGGTGGTGAGCATGACCACCTTGACGTCGCCGAGTTCCGGATCGCCGGTGACGCGCCGCGTGGCGGCGAGGCCGTCCAGCACGGGCATCCGGATGTCCATCAGGACGACGTCGGGGCGCAGTTCGCGTACGGTTCGCACCGCCTCCTCGCCGTCGGCCGCCTCTCCGGCCACCTCGATGTCGGGCTGCGCGTCGAGCAGCGCCTTGAAGCCTGCCCTGACCAGTGACTGGTCGTCGGCGAGCAGTACGCGGATCACCGGTCCTCCCTGACCTTCCACGGCAGTACGGCCAGCACCCGGAACCCTCCGTCGTCGCGCGGACCCGCCTCGATCGTGCCACCGAGGGCGGCCGCCCGCTCCCGCATGCCCGCGAGCCCGTTGCCGCTCCCGCCCGCGTCCGCGCCGGTGGCCGGACCGTCGTCGTCGATCCGCAGACGGAGCGCGCCCGCCGTGTGATCGAGCCGCACCCGCGCGCGACGCGAGCCCGAATGCCGTACGACGTTGGTGAGCGCCTCCTGGATGATGCGGAACGCGGCGAGGTCGGTACCCGGTGCCGGGGTCGGCACCTCGCCCTCGATCTCGACCGTCAGACCGGCGCTCGCCGCCTGCTGGACCAGCTCGGGGAGCCGGTCCAGCCCGGGGGCGGGCGCGCGCGGGGCCTCGCCCGGCGCGCGCAGGGTGTCGAGCACTTGGCGGACCTCGCCGAGCGCCTCCTTGCTGGCCGCCTTGATGGTGGTGAGCGCGGTACGCGCCTGTTCGGGGTCGGAGTCGAGGAGCGCGAGGCCGACTCCCGCCTGGACGTTGATCACCGAGATGCTGTGCGCCAGTACGTCGTGCAGTTCGCGGGCGATCCGCAGCCGTTCCTCGTCCGCGCGCCGCTTGGCCGCCAGCGCGCGCTCGGCCCTGTCACGACTCCACTGCTCACGGCGCACACGCACCAGCTCGGACAGGGCCACCACCGCCACCACCCAGGTGGCGATGCCGATCTCCTGCATCCAGGAAGGGGATCGGTCCCCCGTCGGGGGCAGCCAGCGGTACAGCCAGTGGCCGACCACGAGATGTCCTGCCCACAGCAGGCCGACCGCCGTCCAGGCGGCCCTGCGGTGCCCGGCGACGACGGCACTGAAGCAGCCCACAGCGACCGGGAGGAAGACCGGTCCGTACGGATATCCAGCGGCCACGTAGACCAGGGCCACGGCGGCGGTGCCGAACACGACGAACACGGGGTACCGCTGTCGCCAGAGCAGCAGACCGGAGCCCACCAGGAGGAGCGCCCGGGAGAAGAAGTCCAGGGCGAGCCGGTCGTCGTGCTGGGCGTGGGCGGCGAAGTTGGAGCCGAGGAGCACGAAGGCGGTCAGCAGCAGGGTGGAACGCCACGGCCATCGCTCGCGGGGCTCCTCGCCGTTCCAGCGGTTCCACCCGGGCGGCCCGTGCCGCCACCACCGTGGACCGCCCCACGTCGAGGCCGTGGGTGTGTGCTGCTCTTCCATGACCGTCACGCTAGACGGCCGACCACCGCTGCGGCGTCCGCCGGGCGAGGTGATCACTCGTACTCCCCGCGGAGTACGGAGGGGTACGGATCGGGTACGGAGCGGGTAAGAACGGCACGGCATACGACGGCGGGAGCACGACCGGGGCTACGGCTGGGCGTACGACCGGGAGTACGGCGCCGTGGAGACGCGGCTAGGACGGAGGCGCCCCGCCGGCGGTCGCGGCCTGCTCCGGGTACACGAGCCCCACGTCGTGCGCGAGCCTCCCCACGGCCTGCCGGAAGAACGGCTCGCGGTCCTCCACGACCCGGTTGAACTGCCCGAACAGTTCGAACCCGATCAGCCCGTAGAGCTGGGCCCACGAGGCCACCAGCGCCACGATCACCTCGGGCGGCAGATCGGGCGCGAGATCGGCGGACATCCGCTGCGCCTCGGCCTTCAGTCCGGCGGACAGGGGTGTGCGGGCCACGCCCTTGCCCCGATAGGCGTCCCGGACGACGCCGATCAGGAGCACGCCGACCCGGGAGGCGGCCGGAACGGTCTCCTGCGGAGCCGTGTACCCGGGGACGGGGGAACCGTAGATGAGCGCGTACTCGTGCGGATGCTCCAGAGCCCAGCGCCGCGCCGCCACGCACACGGTGACCCAGCGCTCCCTGGGACCGGCGGCGGCGACCTCGGCGTGCGCGGACTCGGCCGCCTCTCCGAGGGAGTCGTAGGCGTCGATGATGAGCGCGGTCAGCAGGTCGTCCCGGCTGGGGAAGTACCGGTAGAGCGCGGAGGAGACCATCCCCAGCTCACGGGCCACGGCCCGCAGCGAGAGCTTGGCGGCGCCCTCGGCGGCGAGCTGTCTGCGCGCCTCGTCCTTGATGGCCGCGGTGACCTCGATCCTGGCTCGGGCACGTGCCCCTCGCGCGGTACTCATACAGAGCAGTGTCCCACGTTCAGAGCAGTGCACACAAAGGAGAGCATCGATCCGGATGTGGATCAGTGCTCCGGTTCGCGATCAGCAACCCGACCCGAGCGAGAGCGGCACACAAAAACGAGAGCGCTGCTCTTGCATTGGATCACCGATCCGATGCAGACTCTTCTCAAGCGAGAGCAGTGCTCACAAAAAAGATCGGCGCTCTCACAACATGCCACGAGGGGTCACCGTGTCCACACACGTCCAGAAGCCGGGCTGGTTCACCGTCAACGTCTTCAACCGCGCCGTGGCCTGGATCACCAGGCGCGGCCTCAGCGTCTGGGGATCGCGCGTCCTGGCCGTCCGGGGCCGCAAGAGCGGAGAGTGGCGGACGACCCCGGTCAACCTGCTCACCGTGGACGGCGAGCAGTACCTCGTCGCACCCCGCGGCCACGTCCAGTGGACGCACAACATGCGGGCGGCCGGCGGGGGCGAACTGCGCCTCGGAAAAAAGGTCGACACCTTCATCGCCGTCGAGGTCGCCGACGACGACAAGGTCTCGCTGCTGCGCGCCTACCTCAAGCGCTGGAAGGCCGAGGTCGGTGTGTTCTTCGGCGGCGTCGGTCCCGACTCGTCCGACGAGGAACTGCGGCGCATCGCTCCCGACCACCCGGTCTTCCGGATCACGGTCAAGAGCTGACGGGGGCGAAAGGCGTCCCTCCTCCCGCCCCTGGAGCCGAATTTCACGGCCGACGTCCGGACCGGGCCGGCGGCGGCCCCCGCCGCTGGTCCTCTAGTCCTCCCCCTCGGCGGCCTCCGCACCCTCCGGACGGCGATCGAGTGTGGTCAGGGCGCGTCCGACCATCGGGTGGGACCGGATGATCTCGCCGAGCGTGGTGGAGCCTCGGGTGATCCCGGTGAAGGCCTTCCACACCGGGCGCAGGCCGGTCAGCCCCGCGTGGAACAGGCCGGGGCGGCGCTCGAAGGCTCCGAGCAGGCGCTTGCCGACACTCATCTCGACGCCGAGCCCCGCCTTGATCGCGAAGGCGTAGTTCAGGGCCTGACGCCGGGCGTCCACCGCGTCGTGCGCCTCGGCGATCCGCACCGCCCACTCGCCCGCCAGCCGACCGGAGCGCAGCGCGAACGAGATGCCCTCCCGGGTCCAGGGTTCGAGCAGTCCCGCCGCGTCTCCGCAGACGAGCACCCTGCCGCGCGACAGCGGCGAGTCCTCGGCGCGGCAGCGCGTCAAGTGACCCGAGGAGATGGACGGTTCGAAGCCCGCGAGGCCGAGCCGGGCGATGAAGTCCTCCAAGTACCTCTTGGTGGCGGCGCCTTCACCGCGTGCGGAGATCACACCGACGGTGAGCGTGTCCCCCTTCGGGAAGACCCAGCCGTAACTGCCGGGCATCGGACCCCAGTCGATCAGGACGCGCCCCCGCCAGTCCTCGGCGACCGTCTCCGGCACCGGGATCTCGGCCTCCAGGCCGAGATCGACCTGGTCCAGCTTCACCCCGACGTGTGCTCCTATCCGGCTGGCGCTGCCGTCGGCGCCGACCACGGCCCGCGCCAGGACGGTCTCACCGCCCTGCAGGACCACGGCGACGGTGCGCCGGTCGGGCACCGCGGACCCGTGCTGCTCCACGCGGGAGACCGTGGCACCCGTACGCAGTTCCGCGCCCGCCTTCTGCGCGAACTCGACGAGCTGCTGGTCGAACTCGGGGCGGTTGATCAGCCCGAACAGCATGTGCCGGGACCGCCGGGTGCGGGCGAACTTGCCGTCCATGGAGAAGGTGACCGCGTGCACCCGGTCCCTGAAGGGCAGTTCGAAGCCGGGGGGCAGGGAGTCGCGCGAGGGGCCGATGATGCCGCCGCCGCATGTCTTGTAGCGGGGCAGTTCGGCTTTCTCCAGCAGCAGGACGCTGCGTCCCGCGACCGCTGCCGCATAGGCGGCCGAGGCACCCGCCGGCCCTCCACCGACGACTACGACGTCCCACACCCGCTGCCCGTCGTCCGCCGTACGCCGCTCGTCGTCCGCCGAAGAGTTCTCGCTGCTCACGTTGGTCTACTGCTCCCAGTCCAGCCGTCTGCCGCACCTGTCCCCCGCATCCTACGGCGGGCGTCGCCGCAGGCCGCTGTGGGAGGATCGGCAACGGATGCGTCCTGCACACCAGTACGCATCACCCGATCATCTGTACACAGAAGTACAACGTCGCACCTACAAGGAGCGTGCCCATGTCGTCGAATCCGGTCGCCGAGACCGTCGCCTCGCTCATGCCCCGGGCGAAGGCGGAGCTCACCGAGCTGGTGGCCTTCAAGTCGGTGGCGGACTTCGACCAGTATCCGAGGAGCGAGAGCGAGGGCGCCGCGAACTGGATCACCGACGCGCTGCGCGCCGAGGGCTTCCAGGACATCGCGCTCCTCGACACCCCGGACGGCACCCAGTCGGTGTACGGCTACCTGCCGGGCCCCGAGGGCGCGAAGACGGTCCTGCTGTACGCGCACTACGACGTGCAGCCGCCACTGGACGAAGCGGCCTGGACGACGCCTCCGTTCGAGCTGGTGGAGCGCGACGGACGCTGGTACGGGCGGGGCAGCGCCGACTGCAAGGGCGGCGTCGTCATGCACCTGCTGGCGCTGCGCGCGCTGAAGGCGAACGGCGGCGTTCCGGTGCACGTCAAGGTCATCGTCGAGGGTTCGGAGGAGCAGGGCACCGGCGGTCTGGAGCGGTACGCCGAGGAACACCCGGAGCTGCTGACCGCCGACACCATCGTCATCGGCGACGCCGGCAACTTCCGGGCGGGCCTGCCGACGGTCACCGCGACCCTGCGCGGTATGACCCTCGTACGGGTACAGGTGGACACCCTCGAAGGGAACCTGCACTCGGGACAGTTCGGCGGCGCCGCGCCCGACGCGCTGGCGGCGCTGATCCGTGTACTGGACTCGCTGCGCGCGAAGGACGGTTCGACGACCGTCGACGGCCTGGCGGGCGACTTGGCGTGGGACGGAGTGCAGTACGAGGACCAGGCGTTCCGTGAGGACGCCAAGGTGCTCGACGGGGTGGAGCTCATCGGCTCCGGCACGGTCGCCGACCGGGTCTGGGCGCGTCCGGCCGTCACGGTGCTCGGGATCGACTGCCCGCCGGTCGTCGGCGCGACGCCGTCGGTGCAGGCCGGTGCCCGTGCGCTGATCAGCCTGCGGGTGCCGCCGGGCGTCGACGCGGTCGAGGCGACCAAGTTGCTGGAGGCGCACATCGAGGCGCACACGCCGTGGGGCGCGCGGGTGAGCACCGAGCGGATCGGGCAGGGCCAGGCGTTCCGCGCCGACACCTCCAGCCCCGCGTACGCGTCGATGGCCGAGGCCATGGCGGTCGCCTACCCGGGCCAGGAGATGCAGTCGGCGGGCATGGGCGGCTCGATCCCGCTGTGCAACACGCTGGCCTCGCTGTACCCGCAGACGGAGATCCTGCTCATCGGCCTGAGCGAGCCGGAGGCGCAGATCCACGCGGTGAACGAGAGCGTCTCGCCCGACGAGCTGGAGCGCCTGTCGGTCGCGGAGGCGCTGTTCCTGCGGAACTACGCGGCGAGCTGATCGTCCACGGACATGGCTGGGGCCCACACCTGATGGTGTGGGCCCCAGCCATGTCCGCTCCTTCACCGCGTCGGAAGGTCCTGCCGAAAGCGCCGGCCGGGGCGTAAGGGTCTCGCGCGGTGGCGTCACGGGACCGGGCAGCGGGACAACCGGCGGTCCGTGGGCGCCCGTCGCGCGGTCCGCAGCCGCGTGGAGAACGCCCGGCGTCAGCCCAGCGGCACCCCGGCCTCCAGATACAGCGCGGCGCCGCGCTCGCGGGCCCGCAGGGCCCAGCGGAGCCGTTCGTAGCGCACGGGCGGCAGCAGGTCGGCGGCCTCCTGCTCGGTGACGAAGCGCCAGCCGCGCAGTTCCGGTCCGGGGAGCAGGAGTCCCCGGACGGCCTGTTCGTCCAGGTGTCCGCCGTCGAACAGGAGCCGGAGACCGCCGTAGCCGGGTGGTGCGGGCGATTCCCAGTCGACGACGAGGAGCGTGGGCACCTCGTCGAGGGTGATGCCGGTCTCCTCGGTGACCTCGCGCATACCGGCACGGGCGGGGGCCTCGCCGGCCTCGACGACCCCGCCGGGGAACTCCCATCCGGCCTTGTACGTCGGGTCGACGAGCAGGACCCGGTCGCTCTCGTCGAAGAGGAGCACCCCGGCGGCGACGGTCTCGGCGGTGGGTTCGGGCGTCTGCACGATGGCGCACACGGGTGCCTCCCCGGTGCGTACGGCTTCGGCGACGCGCAGGGCGGTGTCGTACGGGGTGAGCGCGCTGGTGTCCACGGGGTGGGCGTCGGCGGTGAGCCAGGCGAGCGCGGCCCGGTAGGGCTCGATGTGGTCGTAGGACCACTGGCGCACGCGTATCTCGCCGTCGGGCAGCTCCGGGGGCACCTCGCGCCCGGCTATTCGCTCACGCAGGATCGTTTCCGCCGGGGCGAGGAGCACATGCCGTACGGGAATCCGGCGTGCGGCGAGCCCGCCGAAGATCTCGTCGCGGTACTCCTGACGCAGCAGGGTCATCGGGACGACGAGGACGCCGCCGAGCTCGGCGAGCATGGCCGCGGCGGTGTCGACCACGAGCCGGCGCCAGATCGGCAGGTCCTGGAGATCGCCGACCTCGGCGAGGTGCTTGGCCGGGAGCAGTTGCGTGAGTGTGCCTCCGACGACCTCGGGGTCGAAGAGCGTGCTGTTCGGGATCAGCTCGATCAGTTCCCGTGCGGTGGCGGTCTTCCCCGCACCGAACGCACCGTTGATCCAGAGGATCATTCGTACTCCAAGACTTCAAGGCCGCTGAACAGCGGCGGAGCCGCTTTCACAAGGTCATCTGGGAGCGGCGTGGGAAAGGGAGGAGTCCACAGGCCCGCGCCCACTACGTTCCTTCTCCCACACCCGCTGGAGGTACACCACGATCCGCTCCTCCATCGCGACCGTTACCTCACTGAGCGACTCTGAAGCTCCTATAGAGCGTCAAGTGGCTGAAGATGTTGATGGTGCGCTGGTGACGTGTCGGTAGACCTCTCGCGCGACGAAGCGCTTGAGGCATCTGAAGATGTCCTTCGTCTTGAGCCCTTCGAGGGTGCGTCGTGCGACGTAGTCGCGGGTGCGTGGGTCGTGACGCATGCGGACCAGGACGATGGTGTGCAGCGCGCGGTTGGCCTGGCGGTCGCCGCCGCGGTTGAGCCGATGGCGGTCAGTGCGGCCCGAGGAGGCTGGGACAGGCGCGGCTGCGCACAGGTGGGCGAAGGATGCCCGAGACGAGCCTGTCGGGGTTGTCCCCGGCGGTGACCAGCAACTGTCCGGCGGTTTCGGTCCCGACGCCCGGTAGCGCGAGCAGTTGGGCCGCGGTGTGGGTGATCAGGACGCGCAGCTCGGTGTCCGCGTCCGCGATCTCTTCGCTCAGGTGCTGGTATCGCTTGGCCAGGCGTTTGAGCGCGAGTTTGACGGCGGCGGCCGGGGTGGTCAGATCGGAGCCGGGCCGGCTTGCGGTCAGGCGGCGTATCAGCTCGGTGATGGTCAGTGAGCGCAGTGTTTCGCGCGTCGCGGCAGGCGCGGTGATGATCAGTGATTTGAGCTGGTTGATGGTCTGGGTGCGGGCCTTGATGGCGCTGGCGCGGACCACGCGCAGTGTGCGGATCGCTTCGACGGTGCCATCGCGTTCCTTCGGGGTGCCGTTGGCTCGGCCGGAGAGCACTGCGGTGGCGGCGGCGTAGGCATCGACGGGATCGGATTTGCCGGCGGCGCGGCGAGCTCGACGGTCGGGCCGGTCCACTTCGACCACGGTGATCTGGTTGGCACGCAAGTGCCGGGCCAGTTCGGCGCCGTAGGATCCGGTGCCCTCCATGCCCACGGTCAGCACCTGGCCGTGCGAGTGCAGCCACGTCAGCAGCAGCCGATAGCCTTCAGACGTGGTGGGGAATGCCTCGGTGGCCAGGTGCCGACCGATGGTGTCGATGACGGCGGCCTGGTGGACGTCGGTGTGGGTGTCGATCCCGCCGATCACTTCGATGGGCTGTGGCATGGCAGCCGTGTTGGTCCTTCCGTGCGCGGAGGTGTGGGCTCGCGCGCACCGGCTCGGCGGACGGACACGACTGTGATGGGACCGCCTCGGTCAAGCTCCTATGAGGTCACGATCGCCGAGCCGGTACGCGCAATGACACCGCTCGCAGGTCGACGATTCAGAGTGAGGACAACCAGAGCGTCAATCGGAGATCGGGTCAGACCCTCGAGCGGTGCCTCCCACATCCTCACAGTCGGGGATCTTCGACCGTCGGCTTACTTGCCTTGTCGCCACCAGCATTCCCAGTTGAGGTTGCGGGAGTCGAGGTAGGTCTGGAAGACCGTGGGTGGCCTCAGGGCTGATTCAAAGTCCTGGGGGTCATGGAAACGTGCAGGTCGCTGAGGTGTGACGATCCGGCGGAGGTCCGTCACGAACACAACGAAGCTCCGGTTGACGGGGTGACCTTCCCAAGTCGCCCTGCCCGCCCGGAGCTTCGATGTGCCACCAGTCTGCCACTGTCTGCCTGACCAAGTCGCCCACCGCCGCCCAGCGCGGCGTGAACGGTGTCGCCGAACGGCTGGCCGTTCTTCGCGATCCGCGAGATCGGCGGGGACGGCGCCATTCGCTGGCATCGGTCCTGCTCACCGCCTGCTGTGCGGTGCTGGCCGGGGCTCGTTCCTATCTGGCCGTGGGCCAGTGGGCCCGCCACGCGCCCCTGGATGCACTGGCCCGCCTCGGCGTGCGCGCCGCCGGCCCGCTGGGCGTGCGCCGTGCGCCGTCGGGCTCCACCATCCGCCGTCTCCTGACTCTCGTATGTCCCGGCGGGCTTGCCGACCTGCTCGGATGCGACCCCGCGGGCAGCCGGCACCTGGCCATGGACGGCAAGACCGCCCGCGGCTCGCGCACGGACACCGGCCCGGCCGCCCACTTGCTCTCCGCCGTCCTGGAAGGCGGACGCACCGTCAGCCAGCTGCGGGTGCCGGACAGGACCACCGAGGTCACCGGCTTCACGAAGCTGCTGTCCCCGTTCGACCTGGCCGGTGTCGTGGTGACCGCCGACGCCCTGCACACCCACCGTGACCACGCCAGGTGGCTGGTCGAAGCGAAGAGGGCGCACTACCTGCTCGTGGTCAAGCGGAACCAGCCGACGCTGCACAACGCGTTGCGCTCGCTGCCGTGGAAGGAGGTGACCGCCCGCCGCTACGACCGCGAGGCGGGGCACGGACGACGTGAGACCCGCTCGATACGCACCCTCACCGTCACCGCTCTCAGGCTGGACTTCCCGCACGTGGCACAGGCCGCGAAGATCCACCGGCACCGGACCACCTCAAGACCGGCAAGATCACCCGCGAAACCGTCCACGCCATCACCGACCTGACAGCGCGTGCGGCATCTCCCCAGGCCATCGGCCAACTCGCCCGCGCGCAATGGGGCATCGAGCCCGTGCACCACGTAAGAGACACCACGTTCGGCGAGGACGCCTCGAAGATCCGCACCGGGCACGGACCGGAGATCTGTCGGCCACTGCCTGGAGCGTCACTTGTTGCCGCCGGGCAGGGGATGTGTCCCGATAGGGGCCTTCGCGACAGGCACCGTCACAGTCTTGACCGCCCCGGCCCGGCGACGGCCACCAGCATCCGAGGCGATCAGGAGACAAGCGATCTTGCCCAGCATCACGCGGTCCGCTGCCTCGTGGCACATCCCGGCCGGCGCCGCCGAGGAAGTCCTGCTCGGCGTCGACACCCACAAGGGCGTCCACGCCGCAGCCGTTGTCACCACGCTCGGCGCCGCCCTGGACGGCCGCAGCTTCCCGGCGACGGCCGAGGGCTATCGTCAGCTCGTCGCGTGGGCCCGCTCGTTCGGTGTGCTGCGGCGCGCTGGAGTCGAGTGCACCGGCTCCTACGGAGCCGCTCTGACCCGGCATCTGCGGACCGAAGACATCGAGGTGACCGAGGTAAACCAGCCCGACAAGGCGGCCCGACGGCGCCACGGCAAGACCGACGCCATCGATGCCGAAGCCGCCGCCCGCGCCGTGTTGTCCGGCCGGGCCACGGCCACAGCGAAGACGAGCGACGGCCCGGTGGAGATGCTACGGCTGTTCAAACTGGCCAAAGGGTCCGCGATCAAGTCCCGCACCCAGGCCATCAACCAGCTCAAGAGCGTCCTGGTATGCGCGGACGCCGAACTTCGCGAGTTCCTGGCCGGGCTGAGCAACCCGAAGCTGTTCAAGCAGTGCGCCGCACCCACGGAGTCGGACATCTCCGGGCCGGCAGGGGCCGCGCGGCACACCTTGAGACTGCTGGCGCGCCGCATCCAGAGCCTGACCGAGGAGATCAACGACCTCACCGGGCGGATAGCCGAAGCGGTCACGGCAAGCACTCCTGGACTGCTCGAGGTGAATGGCGTCGGCCCGGACAGCGCCGCGGCCCTGCTCATCGCTGCCGGGGACAACCCCGAACGCCTCGGCAACGAGGCATCCTTCGCCGCCTTGTGCGGCACCAGCCCGGTCGAGGCATCCTCCGGCAAGACCCAGCGCCGCCGGCTCAACCGAGGCGGCGACCGCCAGGCCAATGCCGCCCTCTTCCGGATCATCCTCAGTCGCCTACGCTGGCAAAACCGCACCCAGGACTACATGCGCCGACGCCTCGCCGAGGGCAAGACGCGCCGTGAAATCATCCGCTGCCTCAAACGGTACGTCGCACGAGAGATCTACCGAATCATCGTCCCCAAAACCACCGTGGCAGACCGCATGGAACCAGCCCGAGACGCCGCTTGACATCCATAGGGGCATCAACGCCGTCAGCAAGGCGCTCAACAGCGTGCTCAAGGTCGAGTACGTCTACCGGCACACGTTCGCCACCCGCACCGAGGCCCGGCGGCGGATCGCGACCTGGATCACCGGCTTCTACAACGGCCGTCGGCTACACAGCGTGTGTGGATATCAGAGTCCGATCGACTACGAACACGACCACCGGGCCAACTCCGCCTTGGAACTGGCCGCTTAGAAGATCTCCACAGTTCGAGGGGATTAACAGTAGTGCCGCACCCGCCCGCGTGGGCGCCGGACCATGCCGCAGAACGCAGGCCCCCAACATGCACACTTCTGTAAGGTGGTGTGCATGACGGAGACGACCTACTCGATCGTGGAAGCCCGCGCCCGCCTGGGCGCCATCGCGCGCGAGGTCAGCGCCACCCGTGAACCGGTCGCCATCACCGACCACGGGCAGACCGTCGCCATACTCGTCAGCCCCGCCGACGCCCTGGAACTGCAGGAACTGCGCGCGCTGGCCGCCTACCGCGCCCGCCAGGCCCGCGGCGAGAACGCCGGAGTCCCCCACGACGAGGCGTACCGCCGTGTGTTCGGCGGAGCTGAGGCGTGAGCTACGAGGTCATCTGGGAACCCGAGGCCCTCGCCCAAGCGGAGCGGTTCGCCAAGGACGACCCCGACGGGGTACGGCAGGTGTTCACCGCCGTCGACCACCTCGCCGACAACCCCCGTCCCGACGGGGCGTTCGGCAGCGCCGGCCTGCTGCGCATCCACGTCGGCACCTACCGCGTGATGTACGAGATCAGCGACCAGCAGATCCGCGTCAGCGTCATTCACCTCGGACGCGTGCGCTGACCCGACCCCGTACCTGCGCCAGGCCGCGCTCCCAGACAGTGCAGCGGCCCACGGATCGTCCTCGCGCACCGTGCCGCATGCTGCCGCGGAACCTGGAAGCGCGGCGGATCAGTCGGTGACGTGCACGGTGACGTACAGGTCTCCTGGCGCACCGCAGTGCTTGCCGGGGGCGCCGAGCTCGCGGATCCGGACCTCCTAGCCGTCCCTGAGGCCTGCGGGGATCCGGAACCTTGAACCGGATGGCGGCGCTGGCCCGGTACGCGCTGGGGTCGAAGGCGGCGTTGCTGGAGCGGGCGTCGGAGCCCAAGCGCACGGCGATGCTCACCGTGGTGATGCGGCACCTGGAGGCGAAGGCGATCGACGAGGCCCTGGACCTGTTCCAGGTTCTGATGACTTCCCGGCTGCTGAGCACGGCGAAGCGGACGACGGAGAAGGAACGGCTGTCCACGATGCCGCAGCTGGAGAAGGCGTCCCGGCTGGTCGCCCGCGCGTGGGAGGTGCTGGCCGGGGAGCTGGAGGCGATGGACCGGCCTTCCAGGTACGCAGTGCGCACGGCATCGGTCTTCGCGGCCGTGACGGCGGGGCGGCGCCCGCCCTTGTTGCCCTTCGCCTCGGCGGCCGCAGCCTGTCGTAGGTCAGTTCGCGTTGGAGGCCGCGCTGGAGTTCGCCGGCGGCAGCGAGGGTCTGGGGCAGGGAATCGCGGCGGCTATCCCGATCCCCGCGACCACCCCGGCCACCGGCACCTCACGCGCCCGGCCTGAGCTCGGTGCGGTCTTCCACCCGCTGCTTGAGGCCGGTGTTGAAGGTGGCGTACCCGTCTTTTTTGGGTGTTCTGAGGAAGGGCCGGATCAGGGTGACCAGGGCGCCGGAGAATTCCTCGTGGTTGGTCAGGCGGGTGGTGCCGTCATGGTTGGGGGAAAGGACGAAGGAGTGCTGGCCGTGGAACAGCTGCTTGATGCCGAGCGTGCCGACCCACCGCAGTTCCTGGCCAGGCATCGCGACGGTGACCGTGGGCCTGAAGGTCATGCCCGGCATGCGCATCGTGAGCCGGCTTCCCACTTGAGCGGTTCCCTCGGCGGCGGAGAAGGTGCTCCACTCGCCGTAGGCGGCGAAGTCGGTGAGGCCGTCCCACACCGCTTGTGGGGTGGCGTCGATGTCAATAACGGCGGTGAGGACCGGCTTCATGGTGGTTTCCACTTCTGGCTGGTGCGGGAGGGAGGGACGGGGGGTCGGCGAGCGGGTGGCCTACCGGTGGCCGGTGGGGCCGGGGACTGGCGTGGAGCGCAGTCCACGACGGTCAGAGCGTCACGCCCGGCGCGGCCCTGCGGGAGGGGCGCTGTGGGTGCTGGTGACCGTGGTCTCCTGCAGGCCGTGGTCGATGAAGTCGATCATCCAGGTGAAGCTGTCGTCGATGTCGGTGGCGAACTGGAACCCGCCGGCTGCTTCCAGGGATGCGTATCCGTGCAGGACGGTGCGCAGCATCCGCAGCGCGTGGATCTGCTGGTCGGGGTCGATGTGGTAGCCGTGGAGCATGGCGGCCCAGGAGTCGACCACCCGGTTGAGGGCGTCGATGAGGGGGTCGTCGGGTCCGGTCGGGCGGGCGGCGTTGGCTGCGGCGTATCGGCCGTGGTGGTCCTTGACGAACGTCCGCATCGCCTGTGCGCCGCGGGCCAGGGCTTCGGTGCCGGCCCGGCCCTGGATGGCGTCACGGATGGCGTCGGCGCACTGGTTCATGGCCAGGATGGCGATCCGGTGGGCGAGGTCGGTCTGGCCGGTGACGTGCTTGTACAGCGAGGGGGTTTTGACTCCGAGCCGTTCGGCGACCAGGCCCATGCCGAGCTGGTCGAACCCGACCTCGTCGACCAGGGCGGCGGCGGCTTCGGTGACTGCCGTGGCGGTGAGTCCGGCCCTAGGCACGGCTGGCCGCCTTGGCCAGGAACGGCAGTGCCAGCGCGAGGACCTGGTCGGGGGTCTGGGCGTGCGGGTAGTGGCCGGCGCCGTCGATCACGGCCAGCTCGCCGAGGCCGGCGGGCAGATCGGCGATGATCTTCGCCCCTTCGGCGCGGGGGTCGGCCCAGTCGGGGTCCAGGCTGCCTTCGACGACCAGGACCGGACAGGTGACGTGGGCGAGCTGGGTGCCGGCGTCGGTGGGCTTGGACTTGCACATGTCCTGCAGGGCCTTCATCCGGCCGGGTTCACTCAGCGTGGCCTCTATGCGGGCCAGTTCGCTGTTCCAGTCGGCGGGTTTGGCCGGGTAGGCCACGTCGAGGTACTTCTTCCAGTCCGCCAGGCGTCCCCGGACGATGACCATTGCCATCCGCGTGTACCCGGTCCGGAAACGCTTGACCCGGATCAGCCCGCCCAGGTCGACCGGCTGTGCACGGGTGAACGGAGCCAGCTCGATCACTCCGCTGATCACGTCGGGCGCAGTGGCGGCCGCGATGGTCGCGGCGCCGCCGCTGATCGACTGCCCGATGATCACGGCCGGGCCGCCGAGGTGACGCACGACGGCGACCAGATCTCCGGCGATGTCGGTGCGGCTGTAACCGTCCCAGCCGAGGCTGGACTCACCGCACCCGCGGATGTCGACGTTCGCGACCCGGTAACCGGCGGCCACCAGGCCGGGAACGAGGAAGCGGTAGGAGTGCCGGCTGTCGCCGATACCGTGCGCCAGCACGACCAGGGGACCTTCCCCGGTCACGTCGAAGGCGATGGTGTTCTTGCCGATCCTCAGGTGCTCGGTCATGCCGTCCTCCATCAAAGTAGCTAATGTCATTAGCTATAGATTAGTCACATTAGCTATGAGGGTCAACGCCTCACCCAGCCGCGCTCGATCGGGGGCCGAGCCCGGAGCGATGGGCTGCCGCACGGCGTAGTGCTGTTTTCCGCGAGAACTACTGGGACCCTCATCACCGCAACGTTCCAGGTCGGAGTGCCCAAGCACCTCACATTCCTACAGCCCGTGCTGCTCAGGACATGATCGGGTCGCTCTGGCTGCGGTGCGGGTGCGCGGCGTGGATGTACTTCATGGCGGTGCGGGGAGAGAGACCGAAGAGGCGGATGAGGTGGAGGGGGTCGTCAGTGTGCTGGGCCTCGTTGAGGATGCGGTCCACACGCAGGCGGCCCGCCTGGTGGCCGTGGGCGCGCAGGGGCTTGTTGATCGCCTGGATCGACACCGGGGGCTGGGTGTCGTCGGTGGCGGTATGGGCAGTGACCAGCAGGTATGGGCTGGTGGTGCCGGGCCAGCGTCGGTGGCGTTCGGCCAGCCACTGCCGTGCCAGGCGGTAGGTGAGTTCGTCCAGGTAGACGGTGTGGACGGGCTTGCCGGTGCGGCGCACGCGGAGGATGGCGCGGCTGTGGTCGAGGTCGTCCAGCAGCAGATGGCGCTGGTCGTGGGTGCTCAGAGCATGTACGGCGGCGAGTGCGAAGCTGAGCCGGTCGCGTGGGTTGGAGAGGCGGTCGAGAGCGCCGCGCAGCATGTCGTCGGCCAGCGGTCGCGGCAACACGACGGCGGTGGTCAGGGAGACAGTGCGGGCCGGGTCGCGGAAGATGAGCTTTTCGCGTTTGAGGGCCCGGAACAGTGAGCGCAGGGCGGTGGCCCGGGACTTGGCGGCTTCTCCGTGTATCGGTTCGAGCGCCTGCTCGATGTGGGTACGGGTGACGGCCCGCAGATCGGTGACGCCGTCCTCGTACCAGGTGCGCAGCGGGGGCGCGGCCAGGCGCAGGTGGGAGCAGACGGTCGACGGGGCGAGTGGCCGACTGGGGCGTGGAGCCGTGCCGCACAGGACATCGATCCACCGGTTGAGCGGGGCGCGGAACGAGGCGGGGGCGGTGTCGGCGAGGTGCCGGGCCCGGGCCAGAGCTGCATCCGAGTGCCAGTCGGGGGCGAGACGTCCGGTCAGGCGCAGGTAGTTGATGACGCGGGCGCCGTGGAAGTGCTTGCGGCGGGCGGTCGGCCGCGGCGTGGTTGTCAAGCAGGATGAGCACTGGGACGGCCTGCCAACCGGCAAGAATCGCCGCACCACGACGGGCGACGAGCCGCCACCACCGCGGAGCGAGTCCCCCGCGGCGGGTCGCATCGGGCCCTTGCAGGCCCTGTTGAACCGGGCCGCTGCAACCCAGATCGAGGTCGGGAGGCGGCCACTGTCGGTCTATGACGAACTGACCGGCACCCGGCCCTTCACCACCAACTCCCCGACGAAGGAGCCGTCTTGAGCGAGCTGACCGGCAACCGCATCCGCACCACGGCCGGCAAGCTCGGCCTGCCGCACCTGGCAGAGACCATCAACGAGTACACCCGCCGGGCCGACGAGGCGAAGATGGGCTACCTCGATTTCCTCGACCTGGTCCTGTCCGAGGAACTGGCCGTCCGGGACGACCGGCGTTTCCGTCAGGGCCTGCGACTGTCGAAGCTGCCGCACCACAAGACGCTGGACGAGTACGACTTCTCGTTCCAGCCCGAGCTCGACCCGCGCAAGGTCAAAGACCTCGCCAGCCTCTCCTTCGTCGACGGCAAGGCGAACGCCGCGCTGCTGGGGCCACCCGGGGTGGGCAAGACGCATATCGCTGTCGCTCTCGCGGTCGCGGCCTGCCGGGCCGGCTACTCGATCTACTTCACCAGCCTCGACGACATGGTCCGCAATCTGAAGGCTGCCGAATCGGCCGGACGGCTGGTCAACAAACTCGGCACCTACCTGCGGCCGAGCGTCCTTGTGATCGATGAGGTGGGCTACCAGCCCCTCGAACGAGCCGAGGCGAACCTGGTCTTCCAGGTCATCTCCAAGCGTTACGAGAAGGGCTCCATCATCCTGACCTCGAACAAGACCTTCAGTGAATGGGGACAGGTGTTCGGCGACGAGGTCCTCGCCACCGCGATCCTCGACCGCCTCCTCCACCACTGCGAAGTGATCGCAATCAACGGCCCGAGCTACCGGCTCAAGAACCGCCTCCAGGCCATCGAGCGGGAGAACGAAGTGGCCTAACAACTGGGGACGTTCAAACGTACCGGCCCGGTCCGAAGGGAGAGTACGCCGACAACCGG
This sequence comes from Streptomyces sp. NPDC002742, assembly GCF_042888885.1. Classification (NCBI taxonomy): domain Bacteria; kingdom Bacillati; phylum Actinomycetota; class Actinomycetes; order Kitasatosporales; family Streptomycetaceae; genus Streptomyces; species Streptomyces sp. NPDC002742. The sequence goes on along the minus strand of NZ_JBIAQF010000002.1, from coordinate 6,359 downwards.
GGTGTCGGGGCCGATGAAGTCGTGATCCGGGGCGATGATCGGCTCGCCTTTGGGACGGTAGGTGCGGCCGGGCCGGGCGAAGTCGCCGATCGGCTCCTTCTGCTTCGCGTCCACGCTCACCACTGGCAGCCCCTCCTCCAGGAAGCGTTCGGCAGCGGTGTTGATGTGACGGAACTGGGCGTCTCGGTCAGGCACCTGGCTGCCGGCCCGAATCTTGGCCATGCCCTGCAGGCTGAAGCCCATCGCACGCAGCAGACCGCCGACTACCGGGGCGCTGACCGGATGACCCGCATCGGTCAACTCCCGTGACAAATCCCGCAGCGAGGCGGTGGTCCAGCGCAACGGGGACACCGGATCACCCACCTCGCGCGGCTCGATCAACAACTCGAGAGCCGCCACCAGACCGGGGTCACGCTCGGCGGCAGACTTGCGCCCGCCGCCGGGCCTGCGCACCCGCCCCAGCGTCTCCGCTCCGCTCGTGAGTTCCTCACACCCTCGCGCGACGGTCGACTCCGAGACCTCCGCCACCCGGGCCACGGCCGTGATCCCTCCATGGCCCAGCGCCTCGGCCTCTGACGCCAGATACAGACGGCGCTGCCGCTCGTCCAGATGCGGCAGCACCGCCGCGAACTTCACATCCAGTACCGCCAGGGCTTCATCCCGAATCGTCACAACAGCCCAACTACCACACAGAATCGAGCCAGTTACCCGAATTCGGCAATAGTTAAATTACGGCTCCTGAACCGCTTCCAGTGCGTCGCCGACCATCAGCGCCGCTACGGCGTGAAGCGGCTCTGCAGCATCCTCGGTGTCAGCCGCTCGAGCTTCTACTACTGGCGCCGGACAGCCGCGGACCGGGCCGCCCGGCAGGCGGCCGACGCACGGCTTGCCGCCCGGATACGGGCGGTGCACCGCGAATCGGACGGCACCTATGGCGTCCCCAGGATCACCGCCGAGCTCCGCGAGACGAACGGTGAGGCGGTCAACCACAAGCGGGTCGCCAGGATCATGCGGGAGTCCGGGATCGAAGGGGTTCGGTTGCGCCGCCGGCACCGCACCACCGTCCCCGATCCGGCTGCGGCCAAGGCTCCGGACCTGATCCGCCGGGACTTCACCGCGGGCAAGCCGAACACGAAGTACGTCGGCGACATCACCTACCTGCCCATCGACGGCGGGAAGTTCCGACACTCCCGCCTCGGACAGCGATCACCAATCGCCTTCGAGAACGCCTTCCACCTCACACCAACTACGCTTGCACCAGCCGCATAACCCGTGTTCAGGATTCGGGGTCAAGGCCCGTTTACGTGGCGAGAATGGGTCGGCCGGGCATGCCGGACGAGATGAAGGCCGATTTGTGGCGGCGGTGGAGAGCCGGGGAGTCGACCAGCGTCATCTCGAGGCAGATCGGTAAGCCGCCCGGCTCGGTGTTCACTGTCCTCAAGCATCACGGAGGAATCGCTCCCGGACCCCGCAAAGCGCGCGTCGGAAGCTTGACCTTGGGCGAGCGGGAGGAGATCTCGCGCGGGCTGCGTGCCGGAGAGTCCTACCGGGCCATCGCCGGCCTCCTGGGGCGTGCGGTGTCGACGATCAGCCGTGAAGTCAGCAACAACGGCGGACGCGATATTTACCGGGCGATCGCCGCGCAGGAAAGGGCACTTGACCGCGCCCGGCGCCCGAAGCAGTGCCTGCTCGCCCGCAGGCCCGCACTGAGGCGGACGGTGCTGACCCTGCTGAAGGAGGAGTGGTCGCCGGAACAGATCGCCGGCCACCTGCGTCTGCATCACGGTGACGACCCGGCGATGGAGATCAGCCACGAGACGATCTACCGATCGGTCTGCACTACCCGATGGAAGGTGATCCCCCGCGAGCTGTGCAAGCGCCTGCGAACCGGCCGCCCGATCCGGAAGAACAAGCACCACACAGTGAAAGGGCAGTAGCGCTCACAGATCACCGATGCCCGACCGATCGAGGAGCGGCCCCAGGCGGCGGAGGACCGCAGCGAGTCCGGGCACCTGGAAGGCGATCTGGTGATCGGCTCGAACAACAGCCAGATCGCCACGCTGGTCGACCGGAAATCGCGGTTCCTCACGGTCGTGAAACTCGCCAGCCGCCACACCATCGTGGTCGTTCCCGCTCTGACCGAGACCTACAAACGCATGGATCCCCGACTACGCAGCACGCTGACCTGGGATCGCGGCATGGAACTGGCAGCTCACAAACGGCTCACCGCCGACACCGGTGTCGACGTGTCTTCGAAGCCCCTGGCAACGTGGCACCAACGAGAACACCAACAAGCTGCTCCGGCAGTACCTGCCGACTTGTATTGGGGGGGTAGCGGTGTTCGTGATCGGGTTGGCCGCCCGTAACGTGCCGCAGGACGCCGGGCAGGCTGACTCGAGTACTTCCTGCCGCCCGCAGGGGCTGGCTCTCTTTGGGTGTGTCGACCTGCCCGGTGTCCGTTCGCGGCTTGACTCAACAGAGGCATGAGCATCAGCCACCCCACGTTTCTCGAAGTCGGGCTGTCAGCTGCGGATTCCACTGACCCGACATCCGAGATAGGGGACCGCCGATGATGCTGATCGGCATTGATCCGCATAAGTCGACCCACACGGCCACGGCCGTCGATCCCGAAACCAACCGTGATTACGCATCGATCCGCATCGACGTGACGCTCCAGGAGTATCAGAGCATGCTGGAGTGGGCCCGTCAGTGGCCCGAGCGGCGATGGGCCGTCGAGAACGCCAGGGGCCTGGGACACCATCTGACTTCATGGCTGCTCGCCCGGGGAGAACAGGTCGTTGACGTCTCGCCCAGCGCGACCGCGCGGGTCCGTCAGCTCTCACGCGGCGGAGGCCGGAAGAACGACCGCATCGACGCCGCCGCAGCGGCATGCGTCGCCGCTCTTCAAGGCGACGCAAGGCCGGTGCAACCCGAGAACTCAACGGATGCACTGGCACTGCTGGACGAACGGCGCGGCAACCTCGCGCAGGCCAGAGTCCGCGCGGTGAACCAGCTCCACGCGCTGCTGCGGGCGCTCCTGCCCGGAGGGGCACCGCGCGATCTGTCCGCGGCCAAAGCCGAGCAGCTGCTGGAGACGGTCGTCCCCGTCGGCTCCGCCGAACTCACGCGTCACGCCCTCGCCGCTGACCTGATCGCCGAGATCCGGACATGGGATGTGAAGCTGAAAGACAACGCCAAAGCCATGGCCGCGCTGGTCGCCGAGTCCGAAAGCCGGCTGACCGACACTCCGGGCATCGGAGCCGTGACCGCCGCTCGCCTCCTCGGCCGGACCAAAAACCCCACCCGCTTCGCGACTGCCGGCGCGTTTGCGCAGTACGCCGGCACCGCTCCCATCGAGATAGCCAGTGCGGAGCGCTCACGCCACCGCCTGTCCAGGCGCGGCGACCGCCAGCTCAACGCGGCACTCCACACCGTGGCCATCACGCAGATCCGCATGCCCGGCACCCGGGGCCACACCTATTACCAGGCCAAGATCGCCGAGGGCAAGACACCCCGGGAGGCACAACGCTGCCTGAAACGCCGCCTCGCTGATCATGTCTGGCGCACCATGGTCGCCGACGAACGCCGCCGCACCCGAACGACGGGCCCAGGAGGACAACCGGGGGCGACTTCAGCATCCAGCGCGGCCGGCCCAACCCCGACGGCCGACTCTTCGGACAAGTCACTTCCCGGACCCGCCGAAACCGAGCCCCCGTCACCGCACCAGGCAGCTTGACAAACACAGAGGCACCGTCCAGGCGGCAGCGGACCGCGTCCGCCGCCTGCCGGTCCGTGAGATTCTCCGCGTACTGCAGCACCGACACGAGAGCCAGCTGAGCCGGCGACAACCCAGGCCGCCCGTCAGCCGGATACCAGTCGGTGAAATCGGCATCCGTGAACAAGCCGTCCAGCCGATCACGCACCCACATCGCGGCCGTGCCCCGTGGACTGCTCGCCCGGGCCATCCGCACCGTCAACGGCGGAATCATCCGCCCCGAAACCGAACCCATCGCCACTGCGGTCACCCCTCCGACCGCCGAAACCGCCCCGCTCCCACCAGCGCAGCATCACGAGGACATGAACACAGCCACGGTCAGCAAAAGTCACCCCACCGAGTGAAGATCACCAACAGCATCAGTTCCGTGAATCCCCAGGTCAGCGAGGGGAACGAGGGATCGTTTCGGCAGAGTGTTACCTGGCATGGCGAGCAAGACGGTCGAGGCTGTGCTGTTTCCCGGGATCGATGTGCGAGTGGAGCGCGTCAGCGACTCCACCGACGTCCTTGTGGTGGAGGCGGTGTCCACTGCTCGCCCGGGTCGGTGCCCGGACTGTCGGAAACAGGCGAGACGCGTGCACAGCACGTACCAACGCGCCTTGGATGAGAGGCCGTTGAGCTCGCGCCGGGTCATAGTCCGGCTGCGGGTCCGCCGGTACTTCTGTGACCGGAAGAGTTGTTCCCGCAAGACGTTCGTCGAGCAAGTGCCGGGGCTGTCCGAGCGGCACCGCCGCTCCAGCACCGGGCTGACAGGCTGGCTGCGGTCGATCGCGATCGAGCTCGGCGGCCGTCCGGCCGCGCGGTTGTGCCGCCGCCTGCGGCTGGTCGCGGGCCGGACCCGGCTGCTCAGGCTGTTGACGGCGCCGACGGTGCCGGACCGTGCGCCGCGGGTGCTGGGGGTGGACGAGTTCGCCTTCCGCAAGGGCTGCACCTACGGCACCGTGCTGGTCGACGTCGAGGCCGGCCGGGTCGTGGACGTGCTGCCCGACCGCACCTCCGAAACGTTCGCGGCCTGGCTCACCGAGCATCCTGGAGCCGAGATCATCTGCCGAGACCGGGCCAGCGCCTACACCAAGGCTGTCAGGGAAGCCGCCCCTCATGCCCTGGAAGTCGCTGATCGCTGGCACCTGTTGCAGAACCTGTCCGCCGCGGTGGAGAAGACCTGCCACCAGCACCGCGACTGCCTGCGCAAACGTGCCGAGGAGGTGACGGTGATCGAGGTGCCGGAGCCGCCCCCGATGCTGTTACCGCCCGCGGAACTGCCCCGCACCCAGATCATCGAGCGCACCCGACACCGCTACGAGGACATCCACCGCCTGCTGGAGAAACGCTGGACGATCAGCGCCATCGCCCGCCGTCTGAACCTCGACCGTAAGACCGTGCGCCGCTTCCGCGACACCGACCTCGACGAGCTGCTGGCCTCCGCCCGCGACCGCCGCCCCAACGGCGTCCTGGAGCCGTTCAAGGCATACCTCAACGCCCGCTTCACCGAAACCCAAGGCCAGGCCAGCGGCACCCAGCTGTTCCTGGAGATCCAGGCCCGCGGCTACCGGGGCAGCCGCCAGGTCGTCCGCAAGCACCTCGCCGCCCTGAGCGCGGGCACCGCCGAACCGGTACGGGCCGACATCCCCAGCCCCCGCAAGATCACCTCGTGGATCATGAGGCCCCGTGAGACTCTCACCGACAGCCAGGACGCGCGGCTGCTTCAAGTCCGGCTCGCCTGCCCGGACATCACCCGGGCCTGCGACCTCGCCCGAGCGTTCGCCGATCTGGTCCGTCACCGGCGCGGAAACCTGCTGCAGGAGTGGATCCGGCAGGCCGAACAGGACGCACCGAAGCCCATGAAAGGCTTCGCCGGCTCCCTCCGCCAGGACCTCGACGCCGTCACCGCCGGACTCACCCTGCCCTGGAGCTCCGGAGCCGTCGAGGGACACGTGAACCGGGTAAAAACGATCAAGCGAGCCATGTACGGCCGGGCCTCGTTCCGCCTTCTGCGGATCCGGATCCTCACTCGGCCGTGATCTACAACCGATACCAGTCGTCCCCACTGACGCGCAGGGAACGGCCGAGGTAGTCGCGCAGATTGTTTGCCACCCATCGGCGGCTGTCGGTCTCGTGCTCCCACACGAAGACGTCCGGACGCTGTGGCTTCTGCACGAGGGCGAACTGATCGCCACCTCCGTTGTCCCCGAAGAACATGAAGGCATCGAAAGGCATGTAGAGCTCGGCGAACGTCCGGTCGGACCAGAACTGGAGGTTCTGGTCGACGATCTGCTCCAAGGTCCAAACGGTGTCCACGTGGGTGTGGCCGATCACCCCGTTGCTCTCCAGGAGCAACCGCTTGAGATCCGCTGGCACGGGTCGGCCCAGGAGTCCTTCCGCCGAAACGATCTCGGATGCATCGACCGGCTCCCGAAGCCCTGCGTCAGGGAAGACTTCCAGCACTGACTCTCTCCACATGATCGCGAGCATAGCCACGCCCCAGGTTCAGAAGGCTTCCGCTTTCCGAACGTGATCGTGTGGTTCGAGGTTGGTGGGCATGAATTCCACCTGCAGGCGGGAGGGATGGGGCGGTTCGTCTGCT